>JANXQO010000057.1 GCA_025353485.1 Chitinophagales bacterium | reverse complement strand
CCATAAAGTCTACTCCGAAGATGGTATCGGGTCTTGTAGTATATACTCTGAGCTTTTTAGCCTCACCCCCAACCCCTCTCCTTTCGGAGAGGGGAGTTTGTGAACTTCCTGTTTCTTCAGAAACCAATTCTTTTTTTATTGTTTTTATTACATTATTTATTTCACTTAAAACTTCATCATTTGTAAACCGTAATATTCTAAAGCCAGCAGCTTTTAGAAATTCTGTTCTGGCAATATCATATTTTTTTTGTTCTTCATTATCATGATAGCCGCCGTCAATTTCAATGAGAAGCCCTTTCTGTAAAAAAGCAAAATCAATTATGAAACCTTCAATTACATGTTGTCTTCTAACTTTATATCCAAGTTGATTATTTCTAACTTCCTGCCATAAAATATCTTCTGCTTCTGTTTTATCTTTCCTGTTTTCTTTAGACAGCTCTTTTAAAACATCCCAGTTTTTTCTATCAGCCGTTTGAAAGAAATGACCAGAGAGTAAGGTTTCGTTCACCTCTCCGTGAGGAGAGGGGTTGGGGGTGAGGCTAAACTCAATCTCCGCTCCTTCACTCTTCCCAATCCAGTTCCTTTGCATTTCTTTCATTGCATCTGTAAATTCAACTGTTTCCAAACCCTGTAATAATCTTTCAGCATAATCAGTGATGCGCAAATACCATTGATGCATTTTCTTTTTTATTACCGTGTGACCGCCACGTTCGCTTACCCCATTTATTACTTCATCATTGGCAAGCACTGTTCCCAGGGCTTCACACCAGTTCACTTCGCCGTAGGCTAAATATGCCATGCGGCGCTTCATTAAAATATCCTGTTGTTCTTTTTCTGAATAAGTATTCCATTGCTCAGCAGTAAAATGTTTACCGGTAATTGGCGGACCGCTCTTGGGCATAGCACCTTTGGCAGAATATTTATTTATGAGTTTTGATATAGGCAGTGCTTTTTTTTCTGTGTTGCAGAAATAACTGTTGAACAACTGCAGAAATATCCATTGTGTCCATTTATAATATTGGGGGTCGCTGGTTCGTACTTCACGGCTCCAGTCGAAACTAAAACCAATATTATCTAACTGCTTACGGAAGGTGTTAATATTATTTTCTGTTGTTGTTGCAGGATGTTGCCCGGTTTCCAAAGCATATTGTTCTGCAGGCAATCCAAAACTGTCGTAACCCATAGGATGTAAAACATTAAATCCTTTCAGCCGCTTATACCTTGCATAAATATCACTTGCTATATAACCTAATGGATGGCCTACATGTAAGCCTGCACCACTGGGATAAGGAAACATGTCCAGCACATAGCACTTCGGCTTTGCAGAATCATTACTTACTTTATAAGCATTTGTTTCTCTCCATTTTTGCTGCCATTCTTTTTCTATTTTTCTAAAATTATATTCCATTCCCGGATAAATTATTTTATTATGAATTGGTTATGGTGTATCCTCCTGATGACCTTAAGGTCATCAGGCAAAACAGCAGTACAAAGGCCGGTTACCAAAAAAAAATTTTGTGAAAGAAATGTTATTCAATTCCCCCCGCACACCAATCACTGATTAACTAAAATATATTAGCAATACAATGTTCCCACAAAAATACTAAACCTCTTTAAAAACAATTATTTTTGCGGACATCTTTAAAATAATCAGAACCGAAAACTAATATGGCTCAATTTGGCAAAGCGTCTGCAAAACGGGGAAAACCTTCTTACATATATGCGATAATAGGTGTAGCGTTGGTATTATTTTTATTCGGCATTGTTGGCTGGATATTTTTAAACATACGCAAAACAGGTGAGTATTTTAAAGAAAGCATACAGGTTCATGCATGGATTGAAAGAGGGGCAAACAAAAAACAAATTGATACTGTAAAAAATTATATTACATCACTGCCTTATGCAAAGGATGTTGAATATGTTACACGGGAGAAGGCGGTTGAAAAATGGAATACACAAAATGATACAACCTGGAGAAAATTTTTAGGTAATAATCCGTTGCCGGAGAGCATAGATTTTTTTGTGAAGGCTGACTACATGCAACAGGACAGTCTTGCAAACCTTGGTAGTTATCTCACCACTAATTATCACAATGTTATTTCTGAATTTCAATATCCAACTGACACAGTAACCTATGTAAGTAAGTTTGTAAAAACCGCTGCCATCTGGATCCTTATCATTGCCATTATACTTTCAATACTGGTAATTATTTCTATTGATAATACAATACGACTCGCAATGTATAGTAACAGGTTCCTGATAAAAACTATGCAGATGGTAGGTGCAACAAGGGGTTTTATTGCAAAGCCTTTAAACATAAGGGCAATTATAAACGGGCTAATAGCTGCTGGGGTGGCTATAGTGCTTTTGATTGGTTTTGTTGCTTTTGCTGAAAAATTTGTTCCTTATTTTAAAATATTGCATGATAATAACAGCATGTTCTTATTATTTATTTGCATAATAATTTTAGGATTGTTCATATCACTGTTTAGTACACACCGCTCTATTTTAAAATATCTAAAAATGAAACTGGATGATCTTTATTGATTCATCAACTATCTTTATACTTTATAATTATTACAATGGCTCAGCAGAAAAAAACAACTATTCCGGTTCATACAAAAGAAACCGTGACAAATACCTTATTTGGCAAAGAAAATTATAAATGGATGGTTATCGGGCTGGTGGTTATGGCAATTGGATTTTTCCTTATGGCAGGAGGCAAAAGCAGTAACCCCAATGTTTTTCAGGATAAAGATGTTTACAGTACAACCCGTATCACCATAGCACCTATATTAATTATTGCAGGACTTATTATTGAGATATTTGCCATAATGAAAAAGCCTGAATAATTTTTTAAAAAATAAATTCCTTTGGCGATGATTTATTCATCGCCTTTTTTTATGTTGCATACTTAATTCTGTACATGACAAGTTTTGAATCAATCATCATTTCTATTGTTGAAGGTATAACTGAATTTATTCCTATCTCCTCTACCGGGCACATGATAATAACTGAAAAATTACTGCACCTGGCAGATGATGACTTTTTAAAAGTATTTACCGTGGCAATACAACTGGGAGCAATTTTAGCTGTAGTGGTATTATATTGGAAAAAGTTTTTTGATTTTTCCCGATGGCAATTTTATGTGAAACTTGCAGTAGCTGTTTTGCCTGCCTTAATTATCGGTTTTTTATTTTCAAAAAAAATTGACCTCCTGCTTGATAGTTCGCTAATAGTTGCTATAAGCATGCTTGCCGGCGGTATTGTTTTATTGTTTATTGATAAGGCTTTTAAAAATCCTGTTATACGTGATGAGAAACAGGTTACCTATTTAAATGGATTTATAATCGGCATTTGGCAATGCATTGCAATGATACCCGGAGTAAGCCGCAGCGCTGCTTCTATTATTGGTGGTATGCAGCAAAGACTTACCCGGAGCGCCGCCGCAGAATTTTCATTTTTTTTAGCGGTGCCTACAATGCTGGCTGCTACAGGTTATAAATTGTATAAGTACACAAAAGAAAATGGCGCTTTTTCTTCAGAACAAATAAAATTATTAAGTATTGGGAATGTTGTAGCTTTTGTTGTAGCATTGTTAGCTATAAAATTCTTTATTTCATTTTTAAAAAAATATGGTTTTAGAATCTGGGGAGTGTACCGTATAATTGTTGGGATTGCATTGCTGATATTGATCTATACAGGATGGATAAAATCGTAGGTTAATTTTTAAAACTTATTTTTTAATATATACCAAACAAACAATTATGAAAGCGATCAAAACTATTGGTTTTATTGTAGCTCTTGCGGCTTTAGGCTACTATGCATACCAGCTTATTGCAAAGCCTAACGGTAAAAAATATACACTAAATGATAAACATCATGTGTACTACAAAGGCGATGGCGTAACAGAAGATGACGCAAAAAAATTGGCAACTTATTGCACCCAAATAGAATTATTTGGTAAAGAGAATGATATGGATGTTCAGATAGAGTCTGAAAAAAATTCCAATGATATGAAGGTAAGGTTCATTGTAGATAAGGCTAAAGTAACACAAGAGGTTGAAACCGCTTTTTTAAATATCGGTAACGACATGGCAGCTAAAATATACACTGATAAAACACTGCATATAATTCTTACAAATGATCATTTTGATGATATAAAAGATCTGGGAGTTGCAAAAGCAACCCAAACACAAACACAAACCAATACAAACACTAACCAGACGGACGACGCAAAATAATCTGTACTCTATTTCTTCACCTAAAAATAACAATCATGGGATTTTTTAGATCTCTTATGTCGGTAGTATCCACCGATGGCAAAACAGGCACTCCATATAAATTAGATAAGCATACCCTTTATTACAAAGGCAATGGCGTTACTGATTTAGATGCTGCACATGTTGCAGGATTCTTCAAAGGATATGGATATTTTCCTGAAGGTGGTGCAAGTGCTGCGCAAATATCTTCTGCAAAACCAACTGATCCTGTAAAAATTTCTTTCTTTTTTGGAAAAGAAGCTGATCCCAATATTTTGTATTATTTTATTAATATGGCAAACGGGTTACAACAATTTTTTCCGGGAAGACAAATAACTGCCACCCTTATAGACAGTGATTTTAAAGAACTAAAATATGCAGGCGTTATTAATGATGATGCGGTTGCCAGAAGTTTAAATAATGCCGACGCCTTTCAGGCAGCCACAAATGCAAAATAATTAAACGCTGCATTACGGCTCGTTATAATTCTCGTTATAATTAATACTGATAGTTTTTTCGGTATTTTCAATGTTCATTCAGTAACGATGCAAACTGCTACTAAAAAAGTTATAACCAGTTGGGCAATGTACGACTGGGCTAACAGCGCTTATTCGCTCATTATCACATCGGCTATCTTTCCTGCCTATTATACTTTTATTGCTCCTGAAAAAGTAAACTTCATTGGCAGAACTTTTGACCGGTCATCTCTTGCTTCTTATTCAATTTCTTTTTCATTTTTAATAATAGCCATTCTATCTCCTATGCTTTCTTCAATTGCAGATTATAAAGGAAATAAAAAAGCCTTTATGCAATTCTTTTGTTACCTCGGCTCGGCTGCCTGCATAGGATTAACTTTTGTAACTAAAGAAAATGTTTCATTAGGTATTATTTTTTCCATCTTTGGTTCTATCGGTTTTTGCGGCAGTATTGTTTTTTACAATGCTTACCTGCCGGAGATTGCTGCAGAAGCAGACCAGGATAGAGTAAGCGCCAAAGGTTTTGCACTGGGTTATGTTGGCAGTGTAATTTTAATGGTTATTTGTCTCGCTGCTATTATGCTTAACGATGGATTGCATTGGGGATGGGGAGCCTGGCCAACCCGTTTGTCTTTTTTGGCCGTAGGTTTATGGTGGGCAGGCTTTGCACAAATAACATTTAATAATCTTCCTCCTTCTCAACCTTCCAAACAACATCCTGAAAAAAATATTTTTGTAAATGGTTTTTATGAGTTAAAAAATGTTTGGAAACAATTAAGTGATTTTCCTGTTACAAAAAGATTTTTAAGAAGCTTCTTTTTTTATAATATGGGTGTGCAAACGGTAATGTACCTGGCTACCTATTTTGCTTCTGAAGAAATAAAGATGGAAACATCTCAATTAATTATTACCATTCTTATTATACAATTAGTGGCTATTGTTGGCGCTACTATGTTCGCAAAATTATCCCAGCGAACCAGCAATCTTTTTACACTGGGAGTAATTATTATAGTATGGATAATTGTTTGCATTTCTGCCTTTGCAATTTCAAGGCAGGCTAAAGTGTTAAAACCCTATACATCACAAATTGTAGCGCTTGAAAAACAAAAAGAACTTTCAGGAGATACTAACGGAAGTGCAGTGAAACAAATTGCCATTGTAAGAGCGCAAATGAAACCGCTTGAAAAGCCCATCAGCTATGAGTTTTATTTAGTTGCCACAGTTGTTGGGTTAGTAATGGGAGGCATTCAATCCATGTCACGGTCTACCTATTCAAAACTTCTACCGCCCACTAAAGACACTGCCTCTTACTTTAGTTTTTATGATATATGCGATAAAATTGGTACTGTGATAGGAACTTTATCTTTTGGTTATGTTGCCGAATTTTATGGCGGCATGGGGAATTCTGTTTTAGCACTCATGATCTTTTTTATTATCGGTGGCATATTATTATTATTTGTTGACCCAAAAAAGAAGGCTGCTATTGTATGAAATTATACTCACTAAATACAGGATATTTTAAACTGGATGGCGGCGCTATGTTTGGAGTAGTTCCCAAAAGCATGTGGCAAAAATTAAATCTGCCTGATGAAAATAATTTGTGTAGCTGGGCTATGCGCTGTTTATTAATTGAGGATGGAGATAGATTGATACTGGTTGATAACGGTATGGGAAATAAACAGGATGCAAAATTTTTTGGCCATTATTTTTTACATGGTGATGATACGGTTGAAAGATCACTGGCGAAAAATGGTTTTAGCACAGATGATATAACCGATGTTTTTTTAACCCATTTACATTTTGATCATTGCGGTGGATCAATAAAAAAAGAAGGTGGAAAATTAATACCTGCTTTCAAAAATGCAACTTACTGGAGCAATGAAAGCCACTGGGCATGGGCCACCGATCCTAATGACAGGGAAAAGGCAAGTTTTTTAAAAGAAAATATTTTACCCATAAAAGAAAGCGGCAAGCTAAAATTTATAGATGTAGTTAACGGGATTACTTTTACAGAAAATATTAAAGTACGGATTATGAACGGACATACCGAAGCAATGATGTTGCCGCAAATAAATTATAATGGGAAAACAATTATTTTTATGGCAGACCTGTTGCCATCAGTTGCACACATCCCCATCCCATATATTATGGCTTACGATACAAAACCATTACAAACGTTGCAGGAAAAGAAATTATTTCTAACAGAAGCGCAACAGAATGATTATATTTTATTTTTTGAACACGATCCTTTAATTGAATGCTGCACACTTGATTTAACTGAAAGAGGGATAAGAAGCAGGGATGTTTTTAAGCTTTCGGATGTATAACTCTATCTCGTACTTATTAAAGAAGTAAGCGGGTATCTTAAATTTTTATATTCCATCATATCAACCTTAATATTACCTACTGAAATGGGAGACTCGATCCTTAACACCAAATGATTGGGATCATCACTTACCCATACATTCATTTTTTCGCCCCCTTCAAACATAGTTCCCTTAATAAGCAGTGGTTTAAATTTTATCGAATGAAATTTTCCATATCTGGTTTTTACAATTTCTTTTCCCATATACCTTAAATACAAATGGTTTACTTCATCATCCATAAACATATCAAAAGGAATTTTGTCATTTAATTTGTATTTATCAAAGTTGATGTTTCTTGCATAATATATGGCGCTTACAACATCCTGAATACAATTTGGAATTTTAAAAACTCCATTTGTGCTTACTGCAGTTCCGGCGCCATGATTAAAGGTTACATTATTATAAATTTTATGACCTCCTTCATTTACATCCCGGATAAATTTTATCGGCAACATTGTAGCTGTGTCAATATATGTTTCGTACCTGTCGCGAACTTTAAAAAAATTATCGAAGAAAGAATATGATTTGCCGGTACCTACACAATGGTATGTTGGCCGTCCATTAAATTTTTCTACCGACACAGAAAATGTTGCCTCCCCGGCAGATATGTATAAACCCATTGTATTATAATACACTTTCATGGTAACCAGTTCTCCGGGCACAAATGCCGTGTTTCTTATTCCGCAAAATTCATCACCTGCTCTTAAAGAAAAAGCGGTTAGGATAATTAAAACTGTTGCTATACTTTTTACTACATGTTTCATTGGTATTGCTAAATTCTTTCTTTAAAAATTCTTTTTCTTATTATAAAAAAACTGCCCGCTAATGCAGGTATAAAAAGATTGATAAACCAAATACCAAAAGTTGTTCCCAGGATACCAATAATATTTACGCTGTACAAACTTAAAAGTTCTGTACTAAATTTCCCCCTTATGCCAAGGTCTGCTATTGCAAATGATGGAACGATAGCCATTACTAAATACAATATTGCAATCAGCCAAAACCCTTGCTGCCAACTAACTTCCACGTGCAGCACTTGTAACAACAATATATATTGGATGACGAAAACCAGGTAGCGAAGGAGTGAAAGAAGAAGTAACCTTAACAATAATTTGGGAGTAAACTCATCTAACACACTTATGTAGTGAACGTATTTTGAAAACACCGGAACCTTTTCAAAAAATTTTATTATCCACGATAAACGAAAAAGGAATAATAAAAGAATGCCTGCAGCAAAAACAGATATGGATAACAAAACCCTTAACCAAAAAAATGAAAGTCCCATTATGGCAGTCTCGTTTGTATGAACAGCATTTAATAAAAAAATTAATCCTCCGCACCCCATTAATACAGTAATTGTAAGTTGACAAATACTTCCTGCAATAGATAGTGAAACTGACTTTAACCTGTTTCCTTCTTTTACATAAAGTACTCTTCCGCCATACTCCCCTATCCTGTTAGGTGTATTTAACGAAAGTGTTACTCCCGATAATACGCCTTTAAGTGCGACAAAATAATTTAGCGGCTCAAGATTCTTCATAAGCACCTGCCATTTTTTTGCTTCCAGGCCCCAGTTAACAAAGACAAGTAGTATCACTAACCAAAACTTCCATGCCTGCTCCCCAAATGGCGCCTGTTTTATCAGCACTAAAGAATCATAAAGATGAGGCTGGGCTTTTACCTGTCTATATAAAGAATAAAATAACCATACGCCAAGCAGTGGACCGAGCACATAGTTGAGGAATATTTTAATATTTTTGTTCATTCTGAACATGTGTTCAAAAATAATCTTCGCTTTGCATAAACTTTCAAAAATCATTTTAGGTATTGATCCCGGCACATTGCTGATGGGCTTTGGAATAATAAAAGTTACAGGCAATATAGTTACCCTGGTAGAAATGGATGTGCTAAGACTTTCTCCAAAAAAAGATGCTTACGAAAGATTGCGGCTAATACATTATAAGGTTTGTGAACTTGTAAAAATTTATGCACCGCATGAGTTGGCAATTGAAGCGCCTTTTTTTGGAAAAAATGTACAGAGTATGCTTAAGCTTGGCAGGGCGCAGGGTGTAGCCATTGCTGCGGCTATGCAATCGGGGCTACCCGTTACTGAATATTCGCCAAGAAAAATTAAACAATCTATTACAGGTAACGGTAACTCAGATAAACTACAGGTGATGAAAATGCTGCAACGGATTTTAAACTTTACTGATGATCCAAAATATTTAGATGCCACCGATGCATTGGCGGTAGCAGTATGTCATCACTTCCAGTATAATGTTTTGCTAAAGGGAGCATCAAAAAAAATAAATGGATGGAAAGATTTTCTTGCAAAAAATCCTGGAAGATTAAAATAGAAAGGAGTTTGTCAACTTGAGCTTGCCTACATTCTACAGTTCAGTGCTTTCATAAATATTCCAATATTTTTTGTTCCGCTGCTTTTAAATCTTCTAATGAAACTTTAAGTTTAGGCCGTGTAAAATTAAGGTCATCAGCATAATTTATCGGAACAAGATGAATATGTGCATGCGGCACTTCCAGGCCTACAACACTCATTCCGCAACGGTTACAGTCAAAAGCTTTCTCAATTGCTTTGGCAATAGGTTTTGCAAACAAAAGTATTTCGCTTAAATAATCATCAGGTATATCAAAAAATTTATCAACCTCTATTTTTGGTATTACCAATGTATGTCCTTCCACTAAAGGATAAACATCTAAAAAAGCAAAGAATTTTTCATTTTCTGCAATTTTATAGCAGGGAATTTCACCTCTTATTATTTTGGCAAAAATGGTCATCTGATAATAAAAAATTTTTGTAAAGGTAAAAAATAACCTAATTAGAAGACAATAAGTTTACGTTTTACATGTACCGTTAAAACAATATAAAAGATTATTGAAAGAAAAAGTTTTTGGCATACAATTTTCTCTGAGTAAATGTTAAAAACCAACAACTGCGATGAAGTGCAGAGAAAAGAGAATAGCAAACGATTAATAAAAAATTATAATGGAAACAACTACAGGTGAAGAAGTAACAATTTCAAGAAAAAAAATAAAAAGTATTGGCAGTGATCCTGAAAAAACTGCAAAAGCAATAAACCTTATTTATGTAAGCGATACCGATATTGGAATTACAAGAGAAAAACAGGGTGAAAAATTTAAATACTTTTTTAATGATAAAAAGATTGATGATGATGAAACACTTTTACGGATTAAACATTTAGTGCTTCCTCCTGCATGGACAAACGTTTGGATATGTTCAAAAGAAAATGGGCATCTTCAGGCTACCGGCCAGGATGTAAAAGCGAGAAAACAATATAAATATCATGCTGACTGGAATAAATTCCGCAATGAAACAAAATTTTATCGCCTTCATGACTTTGGAAAAGTTTTGCCTGCCATACGTTTACAGTTAGAAAAAGATCTTTCCTTACCTGCACTTGGCCAGGAAAAAGTATTGGCAGCGGTAGTAAGCTTAATGGAACGCACAAACATTCGTGTAGGTAATAATTTTTATGAGAAGCTCTATGGTTCCTACGGATTAACAACACTAAAAGATAAACACGTAAAAATTGAAGGCACTAAACTTAATTTTTCTTTTAAAGGAAAGAAGGGGGTCTTTCATGACATCAGTATTAAAAATAATAAGCTATCGAAAATTGTTAAGCAATGCAGGGATATACCCGGCAAAGAATTGTTTCAGTATTTTGATGAGAATGGGAACCGGCATTCTATAGATTCGGGAATGGTGAATGAATATATTAAAACTATTAGCGGCGGAAGCGATTTTACAGCAAAGGATTTTAGAACATGGGCAGGTACGCTGCAGGCATTTCTGGAATTGAAGTCCCTGGGTTGTTGTGATACGATTACAGAAACTAAAAGAAGAATAGTGGAGGCGCTTGATAATGTTTCAAAGCACCTCGGGAATACGAGAACAGTTTGTAAAAAATATTATGTTCATCCGCTTATTCTATCTTTATACGAAAGCAAAGAGATTGAAAAATACACAGCAGAACTGGATAAAATAGAAAAGGATGATAACAAAGCTGATCTTACACCTGAAGAAAAAGTTGTAATGAAAATTTTAGAACCGAATTAAGATGTTCTCTATAATTGAAAAAAAGGAAAATGGTTTTGATAAGATCATTTTAAAAGAGATTACCGGAACATTTGCAGAAATAATTCCTTCATGCGGTGCAATACTTCATTCGTTTACAGTTATAAAAGACGGAAAAGATTTTAATGTAATTGAAAGTTATGGAAATGAAGCAGACTTTAAAAACAATGTAACTTCCAAAGGGTTTTTAGGCTGTAAGCTTTCGCCTTTTGTCTGCAGAATAAATAAAGGCATATATAATTTTGACGGTAAAGAATATCATATTCAAAAATATTTTGACCGTAATAATGCTTTGCATGGAGAATTGTATGATCAATCTTTTACAGTGATTGCTGAAAGTAGTGATGAACAAAAAGCAATAGTTTCCATGAAGCATGAATATAAAGGAAGTGATCCCGGCTATCCTTTTAAATATGATTGCATAGTAACTTATGAACTGTGGAAAAATAATAAGCTAAATGTAATTACCCGGGTGATAAATAAAGATGAACATTCAATTCCTGTGCAGGATGGCTGGCATCCGTACTTTACACTTGGCAATAAAATAGATGAGCTTGAATTGCAGTTTCAATCAAATGAAATGGTAGAATTTAATAATGAGTTGATACCCACAGAAAAATTAATTCCCTACAAAGATTTTAATAAAGCAAAAAAATTGGGAGACACCTTTTTTGATAATTGTTTTACGCTAAATTTTTCTGAAGGGCAGCCAATGTGCTGTTTGCAAAACACAGAAAAAAATATACAGGTAGAAATTTATACTGATGAATCATATCCTTATTTACAATTCTATACGCCTTCACATAGAAACAGTATTGCCATTGAAAATATAAGCGGGGCTCCGGATGCTTTTAATAATGGTATGGGGTTTAAAATATTGTCGCCTGATAAATCTGCTACTTTTAAAACTTCTTATAAGATCACTTTATTAACTTAGAGGCATGAATACAATTGCTTCAAAGGTTAATGATATTTTTAAAAAGAATTATTCTTTAACCCCTCATTTGTATTTTTCTCCCGGCAGAATAAATTTTATTGGAGAGCACATAGATTATAATGATGGTTTTGTAATGCCTGCTGCTATTGATAAAGGTATTTACTACGCAATTGCATTAAATAATACGGATGACATAAATTTTTATTCAGTAGATTTTGATGAAAAGCTCACGATCAATATCAGGGACATAAAAAAAATGACTGGCTGGAAAAATTATGTGTTGAGTGTTGTAAATGAATTCCGGATTCCCTTCTCCATTTATGGCGAAGGAGCAGAAATGAAGGCAGGATTTGATTGTGTGTTTGGAGGCAATATTGCTGATGGAGCCGGCATTTCCTCATCCGCTGCAGTGGAGGGTGGGCTTGCATTTGGGATTAATGAGCTTTTTAAATTTGGGTATAGCAGGAAGGAACTTGCATTGCTTTGCCAGCGTGCAGAACATAATTTTCCCGGAGTTATGTGCGGCATTATGGATCAATACGCCAATATGTTCGGAAAGAAAGATCATGTAATATTATTAGATACAAGAAGTGTAGAACATCAATATTTTCCTTTACAATTAGAAGGGTATGAAATTGTTTTGATCAATACCAAAGTGCATCATTCACTTGCGTCATCTGAATATAATGTAAGAAGAAAACAATGTGAAGAAGGATTGGAAATATTAAAAAAAGAAAAAGGGATTAATTCTTTCAGAGATATAAAAAGCAAAGAAGAACTTTTGCCTTTCAAAGATAAAATGACTGGTAAAGTTTATGACCGCTGCAAATATGTGGTGGAAGAAATTATAAGAACGCAAGCCGCTGCTAAACTTTTGCAACAAAATAATTTAATTGAGTTTGGTAAGCTGATGTTTAAAACACATGAAGGATTGAGCAAACTGTATGAAGTGAGTTGTAAGGAACTTGATTTTCTTGTAGAAAAGGCAAAAGAAAATAAGGATGTAATTGGCGCAAGAATGATGGGTGGCGGGTTTGGAGGTTGTACTATCAATATCATAAAAAAAGAAAGCTCAGAAAAGTTTTTATCTGATGCAACTACTTCCTATAAAAATAAATTTCATGTAGAGGCCGAAATAATTCAGGTGAGGATTGAAGATGGAACACATGAGATAATTTAATCAGGCTATTTGCAATTGACGTTTTCCTTCCTTTAATTCAACCTGAATCATCACCTTTGCATCCAAAACATTTAGCACATTCATCAGCGTATCAATCCTCATAGATTTTATATTGTTTTCCATTTTGGAAATATTGCTCTTATTAATACCAAGTTTTTTTGCCAGCTCATCTTGTGTAAGATTTTGTTTTTGTCTTGCCTGGCGAATAAGATCGCCTATTATTTCTTCGTTTAATTTAGCCTCGTAAACCGCTCTTTGGGGTGTTCCTCTTTTACCAAAGTTTTTATCTTCAAATTGTGAAAACGAAATTGATTTTAATGATTTTGATTTTTTTGTAGGTATTTTTTTCATTTCTTTTTTGCCGATCGTTTAAAAGTTTGGCACCTTTTATAAAATGTTATGCAGAAAAATACTCTTTCTTTAACCTCTCTGCTTTTTCAATATCAGCTTGCGGTGTTTTATCAGTCTTTTTTATTAAACCATGTGTACAGATAATTAGTGTTTGCTTGTTGTTCCTTCTATCCCAAAATGCAAACCGCCGAATGTACTGTCTGTTATAAAGTGTTCTGAATTCAAATAATTCATCAGTCCCTGTCATCTTTTCAAACCATTCTCCTTTTAGCCCCTGCATTGTTTTACGGATATTGAATGAAACCTTTTCTTTTGTATTCTCTTCTAATGATTCAAGAAACTCTTGTGCTTCTTTCATCAGTCTGACTTCAATTAAATTTTCCATTACTTATAATAACAAAGATATACTTTATTTTTTAATTAGTTGCCCTAAAAGGCAACTATCGGTTACAGTAAATCTTACTATTCTAAACCTTCACATAAATTTTCTTCTTATCCATCCACCACACAATTAACCACATAAAAAGGATCATACAAATTGCATACAGTAAAGAGCCATTATTTAAATTAGAAGAAACAGGTTTGCAAATGTGTTCATAAAACCATCCGAAAGGAGAAAGATATAGCGGCTTTCCCTGCGGATTTAATCCATTGGGAATTCTTATCAATGCCAATAACCTTGGTAAAACTCCGCTCAATACAAAAATGAATAATGGATTTTTTCCAAACACATCAAAGAATTTGCTCCACCATCCACGCCAGTTTTTAAATTCAATTATGTAGATCATAACTGAAAGTGTAAGCAATGCTAACCCTGTTGTATAAATTGTATAAGAGCTTGTCCATATTTTTTTGTTGATCGGGAAAACCATGTCCCAGCAAAAACCTGCAAATACCAATACACATCCGGCAACAAATAACCCATTCACCATCTCATGTGTTTTGCCCTTCTTCATAATATAGTCTCCTGCAAAATATCCGAAGATAACCTGTACGACTGCTGCAAACAAACTCATCAAACCTTCGGGATCAAAAACAACGGGTTTGCCGTTTTCAAGTTCGCCATGATACATATGTGCATCACCTAAAATTGCTTTGTCTACGTTAGTACCAAACCATCCATGTAAACTAAAAGGATCAGCAGGATTACCGGCTACACACAAAAACCAATAACCAAGAAGGATAACTCCGGCTGCAACAAATGCTCCTCTTATCTTAAAAAAATGAATGATAACAGATGCAAAAAAATACGCAAGTGCAATTCTTTGCAATACGCCTAATATCCTTACTCCTGCCGGATTTCCGTCAGCATCAATATATTGCCAGGGTTTAAACACAATATGATCATTATCCCATTTTACAAAAGGCATCCAGTTAAGCATTAATCCAATAAAGAAAATAAGAAATGTTCTTTTTAAAATTTTTCTCCAGAAAACCCCTTCACCTGCAGCTTCTAATCTCGGCATTACAAAAGCCAATGCATTACCAACTGCAAATAAAAAAAACGGAAACACAAGATCGGTAGGTGTTGCACCATGCCAGGGAGCATGCTCAAGCGGAGAATAAATATGAGACCATGAGCCCGGGTTATTTACCAATATCATTAATGCAACTGTGGCTCCGCGGAAAACATCAAGCGAATAAAATCTTTCTTTCATTACGGTTTATTGAAAGGGTTTTTTTAGGATCACGTCTTGTATCAATAAGATTTATCACAACAAGTTTATCATTTTCAATCCTATAATAAAGGCGGTTATGTTTTGTAATTAAAATGGTTCGTGTATTTTTTAATCCTTTTACTTTTGATCCTATATTTGGACTTTCAGATAATAATTCTATAGACTGGTTCAATTGCAAAATGAAATCATCAGCAACAGAATCATACCAACTTAAAAGTAAATATTCTACCAGTCTTTTTACTTTGTTTTCAAATCTCTTTTTTGTAATAATTCTGAGCGCCATTCAGCAATATGTTGTTTAAATTCTTCGTGACTTATCGTGTCTTTCAACGGGTCTTCCATATCCTGCTCTTCAAGCTCTGCTCTGTCTTCCGGGCTTAAATCACTTAAGTCATCAAATTCTTTTTCGCCGGTTTGATATGCCACAAGCTCTTCTTTTACCCTATTTAATATTTCTTCACTCTCGGTGGTATCAATTAATTTATGCAGTTCTTTTTTCAGATTTTCTGTGCTCATAAAAACTGTTTTACCAAATTTACAATTTGCAAATCACAATACAAATATTACACTCTTTCACTTAATTCAAGCCAGCGCATTTCTTTTTCATCCAGAAGTTTAATTATCTCATTAATTCTTTCAGAAGCATTTTGCAATTCATCAAAACCTATGGTTCCTGAATTCATTTTTTCTTCAAGACTTGTTTTTTCTTTTTGCAGTACAGGCATTTCCTGCTCTAACTTTTCAAACTCATGTTTCTCTTTAAAAGAAAGAACTTTCTTTTCATCTTTTACGGAAGAAGAATGAACAATGTTCTCTTTAGGTTTTGACATTTGTGGCTTGTCACTTGCATCTTGCAACTCCTTCCACTCCCTATACTCCGAATAATTTCCGGGGAAATCTTTTATCTCTCCATCACCTTCAAATGCAAAAAGATGATCAACAACACGATCCATAAAATATCGGTCGTGGCTTACAATTAAAATACATCCCGGAAAATCTTTTAAAAATTCTTCCAGTGTTCTTAATGTCTGCAGATCAAGATCATTGGTAGGCTCATCAAGGATTAAAAAATTTGGATTGAGGAACAGCACACTTAATAAATGCAATCTTCTTTTTTCTCCTCCACTTAATTTACTTAGCGGAGTAAATTGTTGCTGAGCATTAAAACCAAACTTCTCCATAAACTGTGAAGCGCTGATCTTACTGCCGTCAGCCAACGGAAAAAATTCTGCAAAATCTTTTACGTATTCAATTGCTCTTTTATCTTCTTTGTATTGCAAACCTTCCTGTGCAAAATTGCCAAACACAACGGTGTCGCCATGATTTATTTTTCCACTATCCGGTGGCTCTGTACCCAAAGCAATTTTTAAGAAAGTTGATTTACCAACGCCGTTCTTACCAACAATTCCAATACGTTCGCCTCTTTTAAAAGTATAATCAAAGCCTTTCATTATCGGTTTATCCCCATAACTCTTATACACCTTTTTCATTTCTATAACCTTGCCGCCAAGCCTTGTCATTTTTACCTGTAGAGAAACTTCAGGCTCATCTTTTTGTTGGGTCACCCTTTCCTGTACATCAACAAATGCGTCCTGACGGCTTTTTGATTTTGTTGTACGTGCCTTTGGCTGCTTTCGCATCCACTCCAGTTCTTTTCTAAAAATATTTTTATCTTTTTGCAATTCGCTTTGCTGTACTTCGTGCCGCAAAGATTTTTGCTCTAAAAAATAATCGTAGTCACCTTTGTACACGTACAATTTTTCATCATCCATTTCAATGATCTCATTGCAAACGGTATCTAAAAAATAACGGTCATGCGTTACCAACAGCAAAGTGCTTTTTTGAGAAGAAAGAAAATTCTCCAGCCACTCTATCATTTCTACATCTAAATGGTTGGTTGGTTCATCCAATATCAACAAACATCTTCCTTCATGCAATTGAGATTCTATCAAAGCCTGCGCCAGCGCAACTCTTTTTCTTTGTCCTCCGCTTAAGTTTTTTACCGGTTCATTTAAATGATGAAGATTTAGTTTTCCCAGAATTTGTTTCAGGTCACTTTCAAAATTCCATGCATTTAATTCACTCAATTTGTCAATAAGATTGTGCAGTCTATCTTCATCATGTCCTCCATCTTCCAAATACATCTCATATTCTTTTACCACTTTCACGATTGGATTATCCATGCGCAAAATATTATCCCAAATAGATTTATCATTTTCAAAAGCAGTATCCTGCTGCAGCATAATAACTTTTACATCTTTATGCACCCAAACAGCGCCGTCATCTGTAGTGTCTAACCCCGCAATAATCTTTAACAGCGTAGATTTTCCTGTACCGTTTCTTGCTACAAAAGCAATTTTATCGCCTTCTTCTAAATAAAAACTGATGTTCTTAAAAAGTGTTCTTATCCCGAAAGATTTACTGATATTTTCAACCGAAGCATAATGCATGGCGCAAAGATAATTTGTCTTTACTTCCGAACAATCGGAGCACGAAATGATTTTTTAGATTATAAAAATTAACACGAAAATTGGTTCCTGGTTCTATACTTCCTCTCATGATATTGCTTATTATTGCAAATTTAGAAAGTGATTTATGAAAGAAAATTATTTTGCACACCCAACCGCAGTGATAGATGAAGGATGTAAAATTGGCTCAGGGGTTACTATCTGGCATTTTAGTCATGTAATGCCCGGCAGCGTTATTGGAGATAATTGTAACATCGGGCAAAATGTAGTAGTGTCCACGGGAGTTACTTTAGGCAAAAATGTAAAAGTTCAAAACAATGTTTCTCTTTATGAAGGAGTTATTTGTGAAGACAATGTTTTTCTGGGACCCTCTATGGTTTTTACAAATGTTATCAATCCACGCAGCGCCATTGTACGCAAACATGAATATAAAAAAACGCTTGTAAAGAAAGGCGCTTCCATTGGCGCAAATGCTACAATAGTATGCGGAAATAATATTGGTGAATATTCGTTTATTGGCGCAGGCGCTGTAGTTACAAAAGAAGTTGCGCCGTATGCATTGGTTATTGGCAACCCGGCCCGCCAAACGGGATGGGTTAGCGAGTACGGAATAAAATTAAAATTTGATGAAGAAGGCAATGCCATTTGCAGCGAAAGCGGAGAAAAATATATTTTAAAGAATAGCAGGGTAAATAAATTATAACAGAATTAATGAACCACAACATTTTAATAACAGGTGGCGCTGGCTTTATTGGCTCACATCTTACAAGATTATTTGTAACCAACTATCCTGAATACAATATCGTAAATCTTGATAAACTAACGTATGCCGGCAATCTTGAAAATTTAAAAGACAAAGAAGATAAACCCAATTACACTTTTGTAAAAGGAGATATAACTGATATAGATCTTATTAAAAAAATATTTGAAGAAAATAAGTTTACTGCTGTTCTGCATTGTGCTGCCGAAAGCCATGTAGACCGCTCCATTTTTGACCCGTTAGCATTTGTAAAAACAAATGTTTTAGGAACAGCCACCTTATTGCAAACAGCAAAAGAATTTTGGAAAGATGATTATAGTAAAAAAATATTTTATCATATTTCCACCGATGAAGTATATGGATCATTAGGTGATGAAGGATTTTTTATTGAAGAAACCTCTTACGACCCACGCAGTCCGTATTCCGCCTCCAAAGCTTCATCAGATCATTTTGTAAGGGCCTTTTATCATACTTATAAATTACCTGTTATCATTTCAAACTGTTCTAATAATTATGGCCCGTATCATTTCCCTGAAAAATTAATTCCTCTTTGCATCAACAATATTTTACACAAAAAACCTTTACCTATTTATGGCAAAGGAGAAAATGTGAGAGATTGGCTTTTTGTTGAAGATCATGTAAAAGCTATTGATATTATTTTTCATAATGGAAAAGTTGGCGAAACATATAATATTGGCGGACACAACGAATGGAAAAATATTGATATTATTAAAGAACTTTGCAAACAGATGGATGAAAAACTTGGCAGGGAAAAAGGTGAATCAGAAAAGCTGATAACATTTGTAAAAGACAGGGCAGGCCATGATATGCGCTATGCAATTGATGCTTCAAAATTAAAAAATGAATTGGGCTGGAAACCTTCATTACAATTTGAAGAAGGATTGTCAAAAACAATTGACTGGTACCTGAATAATACTGAATGGCTGCAGCATGTAACCAACGGGGAGTATCAACATTATTATGAGGAGCAGTATAAATAAGTTTAGAAAGTTTAGAAAGTTAGGGACATACTAAAAAAATATAGATATGAGAATTTATTCATTTGAAAAGTTGGAATGCTGGCAACATGCACGCCAATTAGCAGGATGGATTTTCACTATAACAAAAACCTTTTCCACAGAAGAAAAATTTGGAATGATATCGCAAATGAGGCGTGCTGCCATTTCCATTGCATCAAATCTTGCAGAAGGCACGTTCCGTAAAACAGGGAAAGACCAATCTCATTTTAGTACCATATCTTACAGCAGTACCATAGAATTATTAAATGATTTAATTATAGCCAGTGATTTTGAATTTATAACTTCTAAACTTTATAGTGAAGGAAGGGAAAGAATAGAAAAACAAACGCTTTTAATTGCCGGGCTCAGAAAATCTCAACAAAGACTAAAGTATTTCGGAATTCTAAACTTTCTAAACCTCTAAACCTTCTAAACAAAAGCATGAAAGGAATAATTTTAGCAGGAGGCTCGGGCACAAGATTGTATCCCATAACCATGGGCATAAGCAAACAGTTAATGCCGATCTATGATAAGCCAATGATCTATTATCCCCTAAGTACCTTAATGCTTTCAGGAATAAAAGAAATTTTAATTATCACCACACCTGACGATCAATCGCAGTTTAAAAGATTGTTGGGCGATGGCTCTCAATGGGGTTGTTCTTTACACTATGCTGTACAGGAAGTACCTAATGGTTTGGCACAGGCGTTTGTAATTGGTGAAACTTTTATCAGTAATGATTCGGTAGCATTGATTTTAGGAGATAATATTTTTTATGGCAGTGGTTTTTCCCAACAGCTACGGGATTCTTTGGATCCGGATGGTGCAATCATTTTTGCTTATCCGGTTAGCGACCCTGAAAGATATGGTGTGGTTGAGTTTGACAAGGATCTAAATGCAGTTAGTCTTGAAGAGAAACCTGTAAAACCAAAAAGCCATTATGCAGTTCCCGGATTATATTTTTATGATAATGATGTAGTACAGATCGCCAAAGATTTAAAACCCGGCGTTCGTGGCGAATATGAAATAACAGATGTTAACAGGATATATCTTGAAAAGAAAAAATTAAAAGTTTCTGTTCTTAACCGTGGCTTTGCATGGCTTGATACTGGCACTTTTGATTCACTGCACGATGCATCAGAATATGTAAGGGTAATTGAAAAAAGACAAGGATTTAAAATTGGCTGTTTAGAAGAAGTTGCCTACAGAATGAATTACATTGATAAGAAAACATTACAACAACTGGCGGAAAAATTTAAGAAAAGCGGCTATGGCGAATATTTACAAATTGTTGCCGGGTAATATATCTACTAAAATCATTTTATTTTTTTAATGTTAAAAACGGAGTCCTATAAAAAAGGAATAATTAAGTCTACCGCTTTAAATGTGATTGTAAAATGTATTTCTTTTATCAACATCCTTGTTATTGCCTACTATTTTGGAACCAGCATTGACACTGATTTATATTTTTATATATTTTCTTTTATAACACTATTAGCCGGGTTAATTAATGGAATGGATGTCGCTGTAATCATCCCGGAGGGGATGCAAATAAAGGAAACAAAGGGGATGGATAGTGCAGTGCCTTTTTACATTTTTTTTGGTTACTTATACTTATTTCTTGGATCACTCTTCTTTTTTATCCTGCTGTTTTTTTCAGTTCCTATATACAACACTATTTCTTCATTTAAAAGTACAGTGCTTAATCAACATTATTCGCTGCTACTATTAAGCAGCAGTTTACCTCTGCTGATAATTTTATCTAATTACCTTACAACTGTTTTAACTACCATAAAATATTTTACAGCTCCATTAATTGTAAATGGAATAACACAATTTTTTGCACTTATCGCATTACTCACGCTACATAAAATTATTGGCATTAATTCAATCATACTGGGTTTAACTATTGGATACATTCTTAATATTATTTTGCTTTTATTTTTTATGAGAATTAAATTGAACTGGAGATTTAATTTTCATTCACAAAAACTTTCTAAAAGGATCATCAACAATTTAGTTGTTGTACAACTGGGAAACCTTGCATCGTTTGCCTATAATTATGGAATTATCATTTTATTAAGCAGCCTTGTTACAGGAGTTTATTCTGCCTATAATTACAGTATGCAGATCATTAATATCCCCATAATTTTTATTGTTGCTCAAACTGCTGCTGTGTCAGGAATAAAATTTAATGAGCTTGCCGCAAAAGATCAATACGTACAATTAAATAAAATCTTTCATGACAGTCTCGGCCTGCTGCTTTTTTTTATAGTGCCCGTTTGTTTTTTAACATGGCTGTATGCTGATCTGATTGTTAAGATTTTATTTTTAAGAAATAATTTCAGCAAAGAGGCTGCGCAAACAACGGTGCTCTTTATAAAATACTTAATTTTTTTGTTGCCCTGCTTTGCAATAAATACTTTTCTAACCCGCTTGCTGATAGCCATAAAAAAAGTAAACCAATCTTTTTATTTTCAGCTCGGTTTTAATATTAGCATGTTGATAATAATTTTTGTGAGCACTTCGATGTTTTATCTACAGGGATTTATTGGGTCTACGCTAATAGCATATTATTTATATTCTACTGTGGCCTGTATATTTTTAATGAGATGGCTGATGCCCTATATAAAATACATTTCTTTTTTAAAACTGTTTCTTCGCATAGTTTTGATAAACCTGCCCTTGTGTGTAATGGCTTTTTTTTCAATAAACTATTTATTTTTTATCGTTCCATTTCTTTATGTGATTTTATTATACTTTATCAACAGGATCACCAATGTTATTCCGAACTTAAATTTAAATATTCTTAAAACTTATAAATCTTTAGTATAGCATACATGGATCTTAAACATTTTACATTACGGCTTAAAAGAAAAATATCCAGGATAACTAACCTGGATATTTTTTCAAAAATATATAATGGCAATTTAAAGGGCTACAGGTTTATTGTTATTACTCCCTACGATGATTATTTTACTACTGAATATGAACAGGATTCTTTTTCATACGTTATCAATGAGATCAAACAAAAACCGGAAAGTGTAATTTTTGACCTGGGCGCTAACTTAGGCTACTTCTCACTTTTATGCGCCTCACATTCAGCGAGTGCAAAAATATTTGCCTTCGAACCCATCCCTGCAAACATGACAATTTTATGCCGTCATCTTTTAATTAACGATATAAAAAATGTAACGCCGGTTAATCTTGCAGTGTCTGACAATTTAGGGCTGGTAGATTTTTCCGCCGATAATCAATCGGTGAGCTACACATACAAACAATCTTCCAGCTATTATGGAACCAGGCATCTAAATATCAAAATTGGAACAACGAGCCTGGATATTTTAAACACTCAATTTGGATTTACTGAACCTGACATCATTAAAATTGATGTGGAAGGTGCTGAATATGATGTTCTGTTAGGTGCTGAGGCTTTAATTAAAAAATGTAGGCCTAAAATATTATTATCAACTCACGAAGTGCATGTAGAGGGAGTTGAAGAAAAATGTTTGGTTTTTTTAGAGAGGCTAAATTATTCTTATCTAAAAATGAAAAATATTTCGAATAGAATGAATGGTTTAAATGATTTTTGGTGTACACCTAAATAAATCTATAAATATGTTAAGCACATATCAAGAGGAAGTAAATTCGGGTGAAAGATTTGAATTTGGAAAAAATTGGAAAAATTTTCTAACCGCTGTTAGTGAATCAGAAATAAAAAAAGCCGAAGAAGATATAAAAGAGTGGTTGGGAACAGAATCATTAACAGGAAAGCGAATTATAGATATAGGTAGCGGCTCGGGAATTCATTCATTTGCATTTTATAAAATGGGAGCAAAAGAAATTGTATCCTTTGATTATGATGATGACAGCGTAGAAGCTACAAACAAAATGTGGCAAATTGCCGGTTCTCCTAATAACTGGAAAGTTATTCAGGGTTCAATTCTTGATGAAGAATTTTGTAAAAAACCAGGATTTTTTGATATTGTTTACTCATGGGGAGTATTACATCATACAGGCAATATGTGGAAGGCAATTGAAAATGCAATTTCCCTTGTACAACCTGACGGGATTTTCTGGATATCAATTTATCAAAAAGGTACTGGATATACCAAAGCACTTGACCTAAAAAAGAAATATAATAATAGTTCGTTTATTGAAAAAAAAATAATGATATATAGCCGCATCTTTAAAATGATTGGACACAAAATCCTAAATGGAAAAAATCCATTTAAGTGGAATCAAAAAACAAGCCGCGGTATGAATACGTATCATGATCTTGTTGATTGGCTCGGAGGTTTGCCATATGAAGTTGCCACAAAGGAAGAAATTACTACATTTTGCCAGAGTAAAAATTTAAAATTAAAAAAAACAATACCTTTTCCTGAGGGGGGATGCAGTATCTACTTATTTACAAAAAATAATCTATAATATTTTAGGTTAATTGATTTACAATTATAATTTTCGATAACACTTTTTAATTTAATTAATTTACCTTTTAAATAGCTGGCTTAAAACGGTCTACTGTATTTACGTCTTTTAATTATTTTTCTTATTTGCATATGCTTTTAAAAAAAATTGTTTTTGTTATCCCAAACCTTAACCAGGGCGGGGCTGAAAGAGTGTTGGTAACCCTGGCCAACCATTGGGCTGGCAATGGATTACAGGTTTACATTATTACCTTCGATAAGAGTGATTCTTTTTATACCCTTGATCAACGCATCTGCATACTTTCTCTTAACACAACCTCCAAAGGGTTTCTTGCATTGCCACTAAATGCAATTAAAAGAACCTATCGGTATGTAAAAAATATTCGCAAAACAGCGCCAGATATTGTTATCAGCTTTATGGATTATCCCAATGTATTATGTGTATTATGGAATTTTATTGTACATCAAAAATTAATAATTTCACAACGTACTGATCCTGTATTTGGCATACTACCCCATGGCTTTAGGCAACTTCGTAAACTATTGTATAAAAAAGCTAATGCTATTGTAATACAAACTGAAAGATCATTAAAAATTTTTGAGCGCATTAACATACAGCTTCCAAAAATAAAAATTGTTATCCCGAATCCCATTAACGAAGATTGTTATGATAACAATATGTTATACTCTAAAGAAAATATAATATTAGCTGTGGGGCGGCTTGAGCCGGAAAAGCAATTCAGTCTTTTGATTAGTATTTTCTCAAAATTGCATAATACCGATTGGGAGTTATGGATAGTTGGTTCGGGATCGGAAATACAGTTATTAAAAGATCAGGTTCAAAAATTAAATCTTACTCAAAAGGTAAAACTATTGGGTGTTCAAAAAAACATAAAAACATTTTATCAGCGTTCAAAAGTATTTGCCTTAACCTCAAAATTCGAAGGCTATTCAAATGCTTTGTGTGAAGCAATGGCAAATGGCTGTGCCTGCATAAGCTTTGATTGTGATACCGGGCCTTCAGAAATTATTGCAAATGATATAAATGGATTGCTGATTGAAAATGGAAATGCGGTTGAATTTCAAAAACAATTGCAATCTTTGATCGCCGATAATAAAAAAATAGATTCGCTGGGTTTTGAAGCAGTCAAAATAAGAGCGTCTTTAAACATCAAAAATATTAGTGAGCAATGGTATGCGTTAATGCGTTCAGTTTTAAAAAATTAATTTTTACAAATGTGTAGAATAAGTGGAATAGTTGATTTTAATTCTCATATTAATTATTCTATTTCCGACATTAATGATGCCATGAGAGATACCATGGCTTGTGGCGGCCCTGATGATGCAGGTTCTTTTATTGAAAAGCAAACAGGATACAATTTAGCATTTGGTCACAGGCGTTTATCAATTATTGATGTTTCTACAGCCGGCCATCAGCCTATGTTTAGCCCGGATGAAACTGTAGTGATCTCCTACAATGGTGAAATGTATAACTATGAAGAAGTAAAACTGGATCTGATAAATATGGGAGCAACTTTTACAACCTATAGTGATACGGAAGTAATACTGCATGCTTACAAATTTTGGGGGATTGATTTTATTCAGAAATTCATTGGTATGTTTTCCATCCTGTTGTATGATAAAGACCAACACCTGTTATTTGCTATAAGAGACAGGGCCGGCGTTAAGCCACTTTATTATTATCAACACGATAATATTTTTTTATTCGGCTCCGAATTAAAATCATTTCATCCTCATCCTTTATTTAAAAAAGAAATTGACGTTGATGCCATTGGCCCATATTTAAAGTTTGGGTACATACCTGCCCCACATACAATTTTTAAAAATACATTTAAGGTAATGCCCGGTCATTACTGCAAAATTGATCTTACAAAAAAAACATTAACTGATATTACCTATTGGAGCGCCACGGAGGTATCGAAACATGCAGTTATAACCAACTCCGCACTGCCGGAAATAATTACAGAAACAGAAAGGCTTTTAATATCAGCATGCAATTACCGCATGGTGGCAGATGTGCCGATAGGTGTATTTTTAAGCGGCGGTTATGATAGTTCATTAGTAACTGCTTTATTACAAAAAGACAGGGCAGAAAAAATAAAAACTTTCAGTATTGGTTTTCATGAAGAAAAATTTAACGAGGCGCCTCATGCAAAAAAAGTAGCGGAACATCTTGGTACTGATCACACAGAATATTACTGTACACAAAAAGATGCCTTAGAGATCATTCCCACACTGGCACATATTTATGATGAACCTTTTGGTGATAGCTCTGCCATTCCTACTACGTTAGTAAGTATGATAGCAAAAAAAAATGTTAAGGTAGCGCTTTCGGCAGACGGCGGTGATGAGGTTTTTGGCGGTTATGATAAATATACTTCTATAATAAATTTTAAAAAAAAGCTTTCGGGTATTCCGCAATCTGTTAAAGTATCTTCAGGAAAATTGCTCGATCTTTTTCAGGCAGAAACTTTATTATCATTTGCCAGTGAACGATTCGGTTCTCGTGCCGGAAAGTTTTCAAACTTATTGCAATCGCAAAATATGGGTGAAATATTATATTGGATAAGTAATAATTATAGTAATAAGCAATTACAAAAATTAGTACAAAGAAAGATAAAACCCATTCCGACCAATTTCGATCTTTTTAAAGAATTTAGTAAGGGCAATGATGAAATAAATGCCATGCTTGCTATAGATTATATAACCTATCTACCCGATGATATTCTTACAAAGGTTGACAGGGCAACAATGAGTATTGGCCTTGAAGGAAGAGAGCCTTTGCTTGATCACCGCCTTGCAGAATGGATGGCACAGGTGCCCGGTAATTACAAGATAAAGAATGGAGAAAAAAAATATATTCTAAAACAAATTGTACATAAGTACATTCCCAAATCAATTATGGACAGGCCAAAAATGGGCTTTGGTGTGCCTGTTACCATTTGGTTTAAAAAAGAACTTAAAGAATATTTTGAAGATTATCTTAGTCCGTCAAAATTAAAAGAGCAAGATCTTTTCAATAACGAATTAATTCAAAAAAAGAAACAGCTTTTTTATAACGGCAATAATTTACTGGTAAGCGAACTTTGGTATTTGCTTATGTTCCAGATGTGGTATGAAAAATGGATGGACTGATAAAAATTTCAATACTCATTAATGATTTAAGTCTGTTTAAGCATTTTTTAATCCTTCATATTAGGTTGCTTTATTTTGCTTAATCTTAAACTAAAAGAAAAAACTTGCCAAACACAAATAAAAATCTAAAGTTACTTCAGATGCTTCGGGGCATTGCCAGCCTTTTGGTAGTGCTGTTACATTGTACAATTAATTCATCAGAAGCATTACAGCATACTTTTTTGGGGAATTTTTTTTCATTCGGGGGTTCAGGGGTGGATATTTTTTTTGTGCTAAGTGGTTTCATTATTACATACACCAATATAAAATTTATAGGGGAAGCTGATTATTTGGGTTTTTTCTTAAGAAGAAGAATTGTAAGAATTTACCCAACTTACTGGATCATTATTTCACTGTTTCTTTTATTGCAGGTTTTACTGCCTTCTTTTTACAGAACACACTTTAGTTTTGATCTCAAAAATATTTTTTCCACTTATCTATTATTTCCCGGACATGTTATGGTAAATGGGGTTAGCTGGACACTGAGCTATGAAATATTTTTTTACCTGTTATTTTCATTATCCTTTTTTATTCCTCAAAAAAAATGGAGTTTTTATTTGGCAATGTTATATGCTGTAATAATAATTGCATTGCCTATATGCAATTATAATTTTGAAAATGGAAATAGGTGGCTAAGCTTAATAACCTACCCAATGAATATCGAGTTTTTTATGGGTATAACTGCCGCTGTATTAATTCCCAAAATTTCATTTAAAATAGCAATGCCCTTAATAATTACTGGCAGTGCTATTTTTTTAATGAGTGCGATATTTTTAAACTTTAATTATGTTTTAGTTAATAATACTTTTAACCGGGTAATATTATTTGGCATTCCTTCTTTTCTTTTCATAACAGGGCTGGTAAAATATGAGTTGACCAATAAAATAAAAGTACATTCCATTTTCCTTTTATTGGGAGAAGCTTCTTATTCCCTTTATCTAATTCATCTTCCTGTGCTTGTTGCATCTTTTAAAATTCTTGAAAAATTTAATGTGAGCAATAATTTAGTTATTCATTGTATCATCCTTTTAATGGTATGTATCATCTGTTACGCAAGTATCATATTCTATAAGTTTGTTGAAAAGCCAATAATAACAAGGCTCAATTCGCTAAGAAGGGTTAAAATTGCCAACGAAATATGAAGTGAACAATTAGAATGTAAAATGTACAATTATTAAAAATAAAACTTGTTACCATATAAATTCACTCAAATAATAATTTTTAAAACTCAACCTACATCTGATCAAAAATGGCGATTAAGGCGCGGGGATTTCTTGCGGGAAATAGTAGGAGCTAATCTTAATCAATGGCGTTACTTAATTCTATTTTGGATAATGAATACTTTTTAAATAGAGATGCTTACATTAACAATAATATTTGAGTAGATTAGAATATTCTTTTGCGCAAAAATAAATTAGTAATGCCTCCTGAATTTTATAACAGAAAATTAAAAAAATTCTATACTGTACAGCATGGCAAATTAACAGCCGGTGATATATCAGTTGAAATAAAAGAAAATATTCCAAGATTTGTGCAACCAG
Organism: Chitinophagales bacterium; assembly: GCA_025353485.1. Lineage (GTDB taxonomy): Bacteria > Bacteroidota > Bacteroidia > Chitinophagales > Chitinophagaceae > Ginsengibacter. Next base: position 1,324 of record JANXQO010000057.1, on the reverse strand, counting down.
ATTCTTACGCATCCTTATTTGGTGATCAATGGAAAAAATATAAAAAAACTCAACTTGATTCTTATACAGGTACTACAATTAGTGCTGATCGGTTGAATCGCTGTTTGGGAAATTTAAAAAATGATCTTAAAGATAAATTAGTATTAGAGGCAGGTTGCGGTGCAGGACGTTTTACAGAAATTCTTTTGCAAAAAGGAGCCAGGCTTGTTTCATCAGATCTTAGCACTGCAGTAGAAGTTAATTTAGGGAATTTCCCTTTGTCCGATAACCATATTATTATACAGGCCGATATTAATGATATGCCTTACCAGGATGAAGTATTTGATGTAGTAATATGCCTGGGCGTTATTCAGCACACACCTGATCCTGATGCCACTATTGCAAATTTGTTTAAACTGGTAAAAAAGGGTGGTTTTCTTATAATAGATCATTATACTTTTACAAAATCTCATCTCTTTAGAAGTGCGCCTCTATACAGGCTTTACCTTAAAAAAAAATCAGCTAATGAAACACTTCGAATAACCCAAAATCTTGTAAAAAAATATTTACCGCTGCATAAAAAGTTTGCAAAAAATAAATTGATGAGTATATTACTCAACAGGATTTCTCCGGTTATATTTTATTATTCCGGCTTACCCCAATTAAATGATAAACAACAGGTAGAATGGGCATTGCTTGATACACACGATTCACTAACCGATTGGTTCAAACATTTCAGAAACAAAAACCAGATAATAAATATTTTAAAAAAATCAGGAGCTATTAATATCTGGTGCGAATACGGTGGCAATGGAGTAGAAGCCCGTTGTAAAAAACCATTAAATTAAGAATAGTAATAAATGCTGCTATACTTTTCATGCTGACAGAAAAATTCGATTGTTACCAGGCTTTAAATAAAATTGCCAACGAAATTTAAATTCTAAAAAACTGATCTATCTCTTTTGAAAATACTTCATGTTCTATATTCCGGATTGGGTGGCCATGGTAACGTATTTTTTTCCATGGTTACCGCAGATGAAAATCATGAATTTGAATATGAGGTATTGTTTAATGGTATTGAAGATGTACGATTGGAATACACAAAAAAATGTAACCAATTAGGAATACCATGGAGTTTTATTAAAAAAAACCCTGGTTTTGATCTTACCTATCTCAAAGGGTTTTTTGATATAATAAAAAAAAGTAATGCTGAAATAATTTTTTTACATAACAGTGCTTACATATTACCAACTAAACTTGCCAATTTTGTCAGTAAGCAGAAAAAGAAAATTATAATTAGAGAAACGCAGGCAAATAATTTAAAAACTAAAAAAGAATGGATATG
>JANXQO010000152.1 GCA_025353485.1 Chitinophagales bacterium | reverse complement strand
CCTGAGTTACAAACTCAGGACAGCGCAAGATTTGGCTGATCAGGAATAAAATGAATAAAAAAAAATTGCTCATTTTTTTGTTGAAGCTGAAGTTACTAGTCATAAACACAACCTCCGTACTTCATAACATATTATTCAGCATTATACCTTTATTCAGGGGATTGCCACGTCCCGATGCCCACCCACGTTGCCATTCATCGGGGCTCGCAATGACGCTAACATCATTTTTATTTCCTCTTCACCAACAACCATTGATTCCAAATTTTCATTCAATGCAGGGTTATTAAATCCCATTTTACTTTTCATTTTCTTTCTTGCTGATGAATGGAACTCAACAGCACCGGTAGCTTCAGCAATTTGCAGAATGTTTGTGCTGTTAACTCCGGAGCCAGGCATAATTATTATCCTATCATCAGCTTTTTTAATTAACTGCTTTATTAATTCAGCGCCTTCTGATGCATTTGGTTGTTGACCGGAAGTTAAAATTCTTTCGCAGCCAATTTCAATTATATCTTCCAACGCTTCAAACGCATCAACCGTTCTGTCAAATGCACGGTGAAATGTTACACCTAATGGATATGCATACTCTACCAATACTCCGCATCTTTTTTTATCAACCTTTCCATCCTTTGTCAACAAGCCTATTACCATACCATCGCATCCCAGGTCTTTACAAAGCTTTACATCGGTTTTCATTATTTCGAACTCATCATCGCTATAAAAAAAATCTCCACCTCTAGGCCGGATGATAGGATACAATTCTATCTGCAATTTCTCTCTTGCTGCTTTTATAAATCCGTAAGAAGCTGTAGTGCCGCCATCTGCAGGGTTATCACAAAGTTCGATCCTGTGTGCACCGGCTTTTTGTGCAGTGATGCAACCTTCAATCGTAAAGCCTATTACTTCAAGTTTATTCATTAGTCCATAAAATATTTTGCATCATAAATCTTTTCTTCGTTGTTACTTTTCACAGCATAATTAAATCCTTTGTGAATTGCATAAGCGCCAAATTCTCCTTTTTTATTTAACGCAAGAAAACCAACCTGCAACGTTTTTGCTCTTTCAGGATTGCGGATAATAATTCTTTCAACTGCTTTTTTGCAGGCTTCTTCCGGCAAATAACCCTGTCGCATTAATTCAACAACAGTGTGCGATCCGCATGTTCTTATAACCTCCTCTCCCATGCCGCTGGATGTTGCAGCACCCACTTCGCTATCAGCATATAAGCCTGCTCCAATAATTGGAGAGTCGCCAACACGTCCATGCATTTTATAAGCAAGTCCGCTTGTAGAGCATGCTCCGCCAACGTTTCCTGTTGCATCAATAGCTATCATCCCAATCGTATCATGATTATTTTTATCGCCAATTATTTTTTTATTCGATAACTCTTTTTCAATATTTATTGCTGGTTTGTATTCGGCTTTCTTTAACCACTCTTTCCAATCATGTTCACTTTTTGGCGTTAATAAATTTGTTTTAATAAATCCATTGGCCAATGCAAATTGTAAAGCCCCATCACCCACCAGCATAACGTGTGGCGTTTTTTGCATAACTAACTTTGCAACCGAAATAGGGTGAACAATATTTTCTAAACAGGCCACAGAACCACAGGATAAATTTGAGCCATCCATAATGCATGCATCCAGTGTAACTCTTCCGTCTCTATCCGGTAACCCGCCATAGCCAACACTTTGGTTATTGGGGTCAGCCTCGGGAATTTTAACCCCCGCTTCTACAGCATCAACTACATTGCCGCCTGCGCCAATAATTTTCCATGCTTCTGTATTTGCTTCTTTGCCAAAATCCCAGGTAGAAATTACAATTGGTTTTATTATCGCTGAAGCATCAGATGCAGCTGCAACTTTAGTAAAGCCAAGCAGGGAGGTGAATGAAGATATTTTTATAAATTTTCTACGATCAAACATCAGAGTATATTTTAGATTCCAATTTAAACAATGATTTCTAATAATCATTGTAATTATAAAAACGGTAATACCTGTTTTACATTTCTCTTTTGTAAACGATGAAAGTATCCCGCAAATATGGATGTGACTATTTCTATAGCTGGAATTTAAATCATAAAATGCAGCACATAAAAAAACCCACCACAAATGTGGTGGGTTACATTTACCTGTAAGCTTATTTACAACATGCCATGTTCACACAATTTGCCGGTTGGCAATTTGCTGACTTGGGACAATTTGCTTTTGTACATGTTTCGGTTTTGGATGCTTTTTTTAAGCGATCCTTTTTGCCTTTACCTGCATACACTCCGCTTGTAAGCAGCATGGAGGCAAGTATGCCGAAAAATATTTTTTTCATAATAGTAAATTTAAATTTTAAAAAATTGTTGTTTAAAGAAGTAGAAATAATTCAGGCGGGTGCCAGCAATCAGGGTGATAATCAGGAAGTAAAAAATTATTTAACTCATTTGTATTTTCACTCTTCAATGCTAAAGCAGGTAAACCCGGAGATGGCTGTTCCGGAATAATATACACACACATTACATAACATAATAAAGGATTGCAGCCTTCACATGGGTTTTCAGTGTTTTGTTTTTCAGATTTACTGTTGCTGCATTTTTCATTGTGTATTTTATCATTGTGCATTTTACTTTTATTGCAGCACTTTGCATTAGTAGCGCCGCCACAGGCATTGGCTATGTTCCAATGAGTAAGTACTGGTTGCATTACTAAACACACAAAAATTAATCCTGATATAATTGCAGCAAACTTCATTATTTCATGTATAATTATTTATTCTATTTTATTTCTATTATCAAATATAGAGGATGAAATTTAAAATACGATATATTTCGTTGAATAAATTATATTCTATTATTTTTTCTAAGGGATTATATTTTATCTTCATCAAAAAAATATTTATATGCCAACAGAACAATACCACGAGCCGGCGGGCGAACTATCCCAGAAAACAAGAACATTTGCACGCATGATCACATCACTTATTGAAGAAGCAGATGCCATTAACTGGTATGAGCAGCGGATAAGTGTTGAAAAAGATGAGGACGCAAAAGCAATTATGGAACATGCACAAAACGAAGAGTTCATCCACTTTAGTATGGACCTGGAATTTTTAGCAAGAAAAAAAGATAACTGGCGCACCATACTGAAAAATGTTTTATTTAAAGCAGGAGATATTGTTGAGAATGCAGAGAAGGCTGAAGATAAAATTGAAGAATAAATAATCGTGAAACGTGAGACGATAAACGTGAGATACTCTTTGATCCTACACGTACAAATTGAATTTAGAAACAATGCAATTGGACGGAGTACTTAAAAAATTTGGAATTGAAAATTATTCTGCGCTATCCTTTGGCAATGGTCTGATTAATAATACCTGGATCGTTGAGAATAAAAGTTATGAGAAAAAATTTATTCTGCAACGGATCAATCAAAATGTTTTTAAATCTCCGGAGGATATTGCTTTTAATATCCGGTTGATTGCAGATTATCTTCAAAGGTGTCAGGCCACTTTTAGTGGCCAGACACCTGGAAAAAAATATTTATTTACATCTCCATTGCAAACAAAAGATGGGAATGACATTGTGAAAACGGATGATGGCTATTTCAGAATGTTTCCCTTTATAAAAAATTCTCACTCTATTGATGTTGTGCAAAAGCCTGAGCAGGCTTATGAAGCAGCGAAACAGTTTGCAAAGTTTACTAACGTTTTATCCGGGCTTGATGCTTCCAAATTAAAAATTACTTTGCCTCATTTTCATGATCTATCCTTTCGTTACAAACATTTTCAGATAGCAATACAAAAGGGAAAAAAAGAGAAGATTGAAAAATCAAAAGACGTTCTCAACTTTATTCATCAGCAAAAAAATATTGTTGACGAATTTGAAAAAATAAAATTGAACCCTGAATTTAAGATTCGTGTTACACATCACGATACCAAAATAAGTAATGTATTATTTAATGAAGAAGATAAAGGTATTTGTGTTATTGATCTTGATACTGTAATGCCGGGGTATTTTATAAGTGATGCCGGAGATATGATGAGAACATATCTTTCACCGGTTACCGAAGATGAAAGTGATTTCAGCAAAATTGAAGTTAGAAAAGATTTTTATGAAGCGATAGTAAATGGATATGAAAGTGAAATGGCAGGGGAATTAACCACAACTGAAAAAAAATATTTTCTTTATGCAGGAAAATTCATGATATACATGCAGGCTATCCGGTTCATCACTGATCATTTAAATGATGATATTTATTATGGAGCAAAATACGAAGGGCAAAATTATATAAGGGCAAAAAATCAGGTTACACTGTTGCAGAGATTGCAGGAAGAAAAGGATTTGCTGAATGTATAACCAAATCAATAATCTTCACCCAAGCTAAATATTGGTTTTCTTGTTTGCCATTTACCTCTTGTAAAATCAGGAATGCTTTGTACCTGCCCGCCCTGCATGATTGACTTTTCGCTTAGCGGTGTAACAGCATACCAGCTTGCAAGATCATACACATCCAACGGAAATTCTACCCCACGTTTAATACTTTCAATAAATGCATGATCAACAAAAAAGTCCATCCCACCATGCCCTGCACCTTCCGCCTGTTGTCCATATTTTTTCCATAACGGATGATCATATTCCGTTAGCCATTTTTCTGTATTATCCCACTTGTCACTCTTCATCATTTTCTTTTCCATATAAATCCAGCCCTGGTTTATTTCACCTTCACTAAAATCCTGCCATAAGCCCTCAGTGCCCTGCACACGAAAACCAAGATTGTATGGACGCTGTAAAGATGTATCATGCGAAAGCAAAATAGTCTCTCCATTGGCACATTGAATTTGTGTATTTACTACATCGCCTTCTTTAAATTTTACTTTTGCATTGGGATGATCATTGCCACCTTTGGGATGCTCAACAATATATTTATGCAGCCCTCTTGCTTTTGTAGAAACAGAAGAAAGTTTTGTCATTCTGTTTCCGCGATTCACATCTAACATAACGGCAACGGGCCCCAGGCCATGTGTTGGATATAATTCACCATTGCGGTTTACATAGTGATTGGTTCTCCATTGTGCTTCACTGTAAGCATTGGAACCAAACTCTACACCACTGTTGTATGCCGTAATACCATCATTAAATAATACACCGCGAAGATCGTGCTGATAACCACCCTGTGCATGTAGTATCTCACCAAACATTCCCTGGCGTACCATGTTTAATACGGCCATCACATCACGGCGGTAACAAACATTTTCCATCATCATCACGGGTAGCTTTGCTTTCTCAGATGCATTTACAATATCCCAGCAATCCAGCAGTTTTACTGCACCGCAAACTTCCATACCAACAATTTTTCCGGCGTTAAGCGCTGCAATACCCTGCGCAATATGCCACTCCCATGGCGAGCAAATAACTACAGCATCTATATCATCCCGCTTTAAAAGATTGTCATAATCATGATCGCCGTTTTTATAAATCGCAGGTGCTTTGCGGTTGTATTTTTTAAAAACTTTTAACGCATCATCAATACTTCTCTGCTGCGGATCTGCAATGGCAATTACATCCACATCATCTCTTTGTAAAAAATTACCCATGTGTTCATGCGACCGGAAACCAACGCCTATCATACCTATACGAACTCTATTAACTTTAGAAGATGCAAATGACTTAATTTGATCAGGCAGAGATAAGGCAACTCCTGCCATCATTGATTGTTGCAGAAATATTCTGCGGTTAAGCTTGTACATACTAAGTTTATTTACTGATATTATTTATGTATAGATAATTTTTGGATTATTTTATTTGATATTGGATCAGCATATAAACCAAAAGCGCTTGTAATAATTCCTTTGAGTTTTCCCCGTCCGACCGGATCATCCGGGCGGGCATCTTTTGATTCAACTGCATACACCACATCTTCATCATCGGGATTAGAATCGCCTTCAAACCGGTGAATTTCAACAATTTCAAATTCATCAGGCTGCAGGCAAATTTTATTATCCGAACAAACTAATTTATCAAAGGCAATATTAAAATCAATGTTGTACCCTTTTTCTTTTAAGCCTTTTACTGCTTCGGTAACTGTATCGTAATTTTTCATAACAAATAGAATTTATTAAACACACAATTAAAATAGTTTTTCTCAAGTCTCCCCTATCGGGGGAGATTTAGAGGGGGCCTGGACTAAATATAAAATTACTAAAAGTGTTACAGAAGCTGTGATCGTAAATGTTGTAACTGATCCAAATCTAAACCATAAAAAACCTGTGAGGCTACTGGCAAGCAGGGTGCAAATGCTTTGTAAGCCTGAGTAAGTTCCAATGGCTGTGGCTGTTTCATCTTTGTTTACAATATTACTAATCCATGCTTTGGAAATGCCTTCTGTAGCTGCTGCATACAAGCCATATAAAAAAAATAATACAAAAAAAATAACGAAATTGTTGTTAACAGCAAAACCTGAATATACAATTGCAAAGACGAATAACCCGGCAAGAAATACTTTTTTTAATCCAAGCTTATCTGCAAGAATCCCTACAGGGTATGCAAGCAATGCAAAGGCAAGATTATAAAAAATATAAACGCCAATTACCGCTGTATCAGCCAACCCGCTTTCTTTCATTCTTAATAATAAAAAAACATCCGAGCTGTTGAATGCAGCAAATAGCAGCAACCCGGTCAGCAACCTTTTATATTCCTTAGGACTATTTTTCCAGTAAGAAAAAATAACTAAGAAATTCCTCTTTTCTTTTGGAACCTCTTTATTGGGTTGTCTTTTTTTCTCTTTTATAAAAAGTGTAAAAAGTATTGCAATCGCTCCCGGAAAAAATGCAATTATAAAAAGCGTTTTATAGTTTGCCGGGTAATAATATAAATATAGCAAAGCTATCGCAGGGCCAAGCACAGCGCCCATTGTATCCATGCTGCGGTGAAAGCCAAAAACCTTTCCTTTATTTTCTTTCAGGCATTCATCACTTAACATTGCATCTCTTGCTCCTGTTCTTATCCCCTTGCCCAGCCTGTCAATTGTTCTGGCAAAAAATATCCACAACGGGTAAATAAAAACTGCCATCATCGGTTTTGAGATAGCGCTTAATGCATAGCCCAGTTGTACAAATGGCAAACGTTTTCCTGTAACATCGCTCTTCTTTCCAAAATAACCTTTGCTCAATCCGGCTACAGCTTCTGCAAATCCTTCCAGCACACCAATAAGCACAAACGAAAATCCAATACTTCTCAAAAAAACAGGCATCACAGGATAAAGCATTTCACTTGCCACATCAGTAAAAAGACTTACCAGAGAAAGTACCCAGATAGTACGGGTAATTATTTTTGTTTTCATTAATATTTAAATGTACGAAGTCTCAATTCATGACACGTCATTTGATCACCGGTCAGTAAGTGAGAATACTATTTGATAGAAAGTGTATTGGCTTATTGACTAATGACTAATGACTAAATTTGTACATTCACATATAAAAGCGGAAGATTAATGAGTAAAAAAAAGGGTAAAGATTTTAAAAATAAAATTAAATCAGTAAAAGGTAAGTTGGACATAACACGCTCAGGAATTGGTTATGTAATTGTTGAAGGTGTTGAAAAAGATATTTTTATCAGGCCACACGATTTTGGCAAAGCCTTTCATGGCGATACAGTACGCATCAGCATAAAAGAAACCAATGGCAAACGGCTTGAAGGAAAAGTGGAAGAGGTTATTGAACGAAAGCAAATTGAGTTTATGGGGAATATAGAAATCAGCGACAGCTTTGCCTTTTTTACTCCCGACAGCCAAAAGCCAATGCCTGATTTTTATGTGAGTTTAAAAAATCTGAATGGCTCAAAAGATAAAGACAGGGTTATTGTTAGAATAATAAACTGGGCCGATGGAGATAAAAAACCTGAAGGTGAAGTAGTGACAGTTTTAAAAGCCACTGATGTGAATGACATGGCGATGAAAGAGATTTTAATTGAGCGGGGATTTCCTTTAGAATTTAGTAAAGAAGTTTTAGAAGAAACAGCAACCCTGAAAGAAGTTGTTAATGACGAGATTTTTTCGAGAAAAGATTGCCGTAAAATTCTAACTTTCACTATTGATCCTGTAGATGCAAAAGATTTTGATGACGCTATTTCAATAAGAAAGTTAAAGAATGATAATTATGAGATCGGAGTGCATATTGCAGATGTAAGTCATTTTGTAAAACCTGGTTCTGCACTTGATGAGAATGCTTATGACAGAGCCACCAGCGTATATTTGCCGGATAGGGTTAACCCCATGTTACCGGAAAAAATTTCCAACGAATTGTGTTCCTTAAGACCCAATGAAGATAAATTTACTTTCTCTGTAATGTTCCAGATAAATAATAAATCGGAAGTAAAAAATTACTGGCTGGGCAAAACAATTATTCATTCCGATAGACGGTTTACTTACGAAGATGTGCAGGAAATAATTGAAAAGAAACAAGGCGATCATCTGCAGGAAATTTTATTGCTTAATGATCTTGCACAGCAATTTCGCAAACAACGGTTTAAAGATGGAGCCATCAATTTTTCTTCAACAGAAGTTCGTTTTACGTTGGATGAAAATGGAAAACCCATTGGTATGGTTGTAAAAGAAAGTAAAGAAGCACACCAGCTAATTGAAGAATTTATGCTGCTTGCCAACAGAAAAGTTGCGGAGCATGTTTCAAAAATAAAGGTGAATAAAAAACCTATCCCTTTTCCCTACCGCATTCATGATAAACCGGATGATGAAAAGCTAAAACCGTTTGTAGCTTTTGCAAGAAAGTTTGGTTACAAATTCGACCTGGACGATGAAGCTGCAGTGGCTGCATCGTTTAATCAGATGTTGAAAGATGTGCAGGGAAGGCCCGAGCAGCATGTGTTAGAGCAACTCGGTATACGCACAATGGCAAAAGCAATTTATACTTCTGAAAATATTGGCCACTATGGTTTGGGCTTTGAACATTATTGTCATTTCACTTCACCCATTCGCCGTTATCCTGATATTTTAGTGCATCGTGTTCTTGAAGAAATTCTTGAAAAGAATGTTCATCCTGATAAAAAGATGGAAGAGAAATGTAAGCACTGTAGTGAAAAAGAACGTGCGGCTATGGAAGCAGAAAGAGCAGCCAATAAATACAAACAGGTTGAGTACATGCAAAACTTTTTGGGAGAAGAATTTGAAGGTGTAATAAATGGTGTATCATCATTTGGTTTTTGGGTTGAAACAGTTGCTCAGAAATGTGAAGGACTTGTTTCAGTAAGAGATCTTTCAGAGTATGATGATTTTAGATTGAACGAAACAGAGTATGCCCTGGTAGGATTGCGAAGCGGCAGAAAATTTAGAATGGGAGATATTATTACTATAAAAGTTGTAGCAGCAAATCTTACCAAGCGGCAATTAGATTATGAATGGGTATTAAAACCTGAAGGCGAAACACCAAAAGTGAAGACTAAAAAAATGAAACATAAAAAATAGGTAACAAGTGATCAGTTATTAGTGATGAGTAACTGGGAAGTAATGATCTTTTTCTTTCTGATAACTGATAACTGATAACTCGCAACCCACAACTCATAACCCGTAACTCAATAAAAGTGTATTCATTCCAGGAACTATCTATTCTCTTTGAAGAAAAATTTAATATAAGGCATTTCCCAAATGCTCCTGTTTCTTTGTATGACCCCTCACAATATATTTTATCCTTAGGAGGTAAAAGAATAAGGCCTGTTATGTGTTTGATGGGTAATGAACTGGTGAACAAAATAAATCCTGATACATGGCACGTGGCTACTGCCATTGAATTGTTTCACAATTTTACTTTGATACATGATGACATTATGGACAAAGCTCCATTGCGCCGTGGAATGGAAACGGTTCACCATAAATATGGCGAGGCAACTGCTTTACTTGCAGGTGATGTAATGCTGGTAGTGGCGTATGATTATGTAAATAAAATAAATAAAGAGTGTTTGCAAAAAGTGATAAGGCTCTTTAATAAAACTGCAAAGGAAGTTTGCGAAGGTCAGCAGCTTGATATGGATTTTGAGAAAAGAGAAAAAATAAGTTTTGATGAATATGTGAACATGATAGAATTAAAAACGTCAGTAGCGCTGGCAGCAAGTTTACAGCTTGGTGCTATTTTGGGAGGTGCCGGCGAAGGCAATCAACAACATTTATATGAGTTTGGGAAGAACCTTGGAATTGCCTTCCAGGTACAGGATGATTTTTTAGATGCCTTTGGTGATCCGGAAAAATTTGGCAAACAAACCGGCGGAGATATTCTTTCCAATAAAAAAACATTTTTATCTATACATGCCATGGAAGTGGCTACAGCAGAGCAATTGAAAGAATTGGCTGATCTGAATAAAGGCAATGAAATTTCTAAAGTTGAAAAGGTTTTACAAATTTATAAAGACACTAAAGCTGATGCCTGGGCAAAAGAATTAAAAGATAAATATTACAAAGTTGCCATGCATCACATTGAAGAAATTGCTGTTCTCTCTGCAAGAAAAAAACCTTTGATGGCATTAGCGGAATATTTAATAAACAGAGAGCATTAGGGAAACTGCAAGAAACAAGCTACAATCTTCAGGTAAGAATAAGAACTATTAACTACAAACTATAAACTGACTTCTTATTTCCACTCCCCTGCATAAAAAATTTTATCTCCGGACATCTCTTTAAAATAATCGTATTTTATTTTTGTGATTTGTTTTATGTGCAAATAGTCGTGAGCCAGCCAGCCTGATAAAAACATTTCTGCAGTAATATCTCCCAGCAAAGGATGTTTGTATACATTATCCCATTTAGCATTTTTAAGATCATTTAGCCATGCAACAGAAATATCTCTTTCCAATAAAAATCTTTGTAAAACATTGTTGTAATCCTGTTCTATATATTTTCTGCTGTTTACCCAACTAACGGGATCTATAGGATTGGCAGGCATTTCAGGGTTCTCTAATGTTAGCTTCACTCTTGCCCTAAAGTCTTCCCGCTCTTCATCATACAAATGACATACAACTTCTAACATACACCATTTTTCAGGAGATGGTTTCCACAAATAAACTTCCTTCTCAAGATTTTCTAAAATATCATTAAAAACAATTTTGTTTCTTTTTAATTCTTCAATTATATATTTTGTATTCATGGCGGGGCAGTTATATTCAAATGTAATAATTCTTTTAACCTCACCCTTATTCCTCTCCTGAAGGAGTGGGAAGCACAACATATAAGCAACCGGTAACAAGAAATTCCACTCCAAATAATCATGTAAATCTTTTACTCCAATAAATCATAGTTCAGACAATATTTCCTAATTTACCTTTATAAACTCAGGCTTATGTCCCATCCATTGTTTCGCAAAAAAAGTATCACTGCAATTTTAAGTGATGCTGAAAAAGGGCTTTCAGATGCAACACATTCTTCTTCGGGCTTAAAAAAAGTTTTAAAAGTAAGAGACCTTACAGCAATGGGGATAGCCGCAATTGTAGGCGCAGGTATTTTTTCCACCATTGGCAATGCATCATACCAGGGTGGCCCTGGAGTAATTTTATTGTTTGTGCTTACAGCAGTTTGTTCCGGCTTCTCAGCGTTATGTTATGCAGAATTTGCCAGCCGGATACCTGTTAGCGGAAGTGCTTATACGTATGCCTACGCTGCGTTTGGAGAATTGATAGCATGGATAATCGGATGGGATCTTTTAATGGAATATGCCATCGGAAATATTGCCGTGGCAATTTCGTGGAGTGCATATTTTACCAACTTGCTTGAAGGGATCAACATACACATTCCTTCATTTTTAACTACTGATTATTTAAGCGCTTCAAGAGCTTTTACCGATGCAACAACGCAAATGGCGGCAGGTACAGGCTTTGATGCTTTAGCAGATAATTTAAAGACAGGTTATAATGCATGGATTCATGCGCCGCAATTGGGCAGTCTGCGAATCATAGCTGATCTTCCGGCATTGGTAATTGTGTTCTTAATTACATGGCTGGTTTATGTGGGTATAAGAGAAACCCGAAAGGCAACCAACATGATGGTTTTATTAAAAGTTGTAGTCATCATCGCCGTAATTGCTATCGGATTTTTTTATGTGGCGCCTGCCAACTGGAGTCCCTTTTTGCCAAATGGTTTTGGCGGAATGATGAAAGGTGTATCGGCTGTGTTTTTTGCCTACATTGGCTTTGATGCCATATCAACTACGGCTGAGGAATGTGAAAATCCGCAACGGGATCTTCCGAAAGGAATGATATACTCATTGATCATTTGCACCGTGTTGTATATTTTGATTGCAATTGTTTTAACCGGCATGGTTTCATATAAACAACTTCAGGTAGGTGATCCATTGGCATTTGTTTTTAAACAGGTAGGCTTAAATAAGATCAGTTATATTATTTCTTTTAGTGCAGTTGTTGCAACAGCAAGTGTATTACTTGTTTTTCAAATGGGGCAACCACGTATATGGATGAGCATGAGCCGTGATGGTTTACTGCCGAAAATATTCAGCCGCATTCATCCAAAATATAAAACCCCTTCGTTCTCTACAATCCTTACAGGATTGGTTGTTGCAATCCCTGCCTTGTTTTTAAACTTAACTGAAGTAACTGACCTGACAAGTATAGGAACTTTATTTGCATTCGTGCTTGTATGCGGCGGCGTACTTTTATTGCCTGCAAGAGAAGCAGGTGAAGCAAAGGCAAAATTTAAAATCCCTTACATTAACTCTAAACTAATAGTGCCTGTTCTATACATTGTTGGCGTAATTATTTTTTGGAAAAATTTTTTAGGGCTATTTGATTACAGTGCAGGGTGGGAAGGCTTTCGTGATAAACTTCCATTCTTTTTATTTGTTATTTTAGCTACTGCGCTTGCCATTGCTTCTTTTATAAAAAATCTTTCTCTCATTCCTGTACTTGGTCTTGCAAGTTGTTTTTATTTGATGACAGAACTCGGATATACAAACTGGCTGCGCTTTTTAATTTGGCTGGTAGTTGGATTAGCTATTTATTTTTTATACAGCAGACATCATAGTCATCTTGCTAAGCAGGATACGATTGATTGAGTACCTCATCCTCCATCTCCTTCTCCACCTCATCCCCCCTTTGGGCACCTTCTCCTAAAGAAGAAGGAAAGCGGTAAAATCTGTTTTAAGAAGCGGCACTTTAAAATAAATCCTTACCATCATTCCTTTCACTTCATCATTGAACTGCTATCAACAAATAAATTTTATTGCTGTGCTCCCCTCTCCTTAAGGAGAGGGAATAAGGGTGAGGCGTTTGCCTATACCTTTGCTAAATGAAATACCAAATTGGTGATATAGTTTTAGTTCTTCATTCCCAGGAAGAAGGTAAAGTGATTGAAATAATTAATGATAAGATGGTTACCATAGAAGTAGGCGGAGTAAGGTTTCCGGTCTACATGGATCAAATTGACTTTCCTTATTTTAAAAGATTTTCTGAAAAGAAATTATTCGAAAAGAAAAAAGAAAAAATATATATTGATGCTATTAAAAAAGAAAAAGCCACTTCTCAATACAAAGTGAGCAATGGAGTATGGCTTGCATTTTTACCGGTTTTTGATAATCCCGATAGCTATCGGGAGTTTGATGATGATGTGGTTGAATCTTTTAAACTTTATCTTATCAACCAAACGGAACATCCGTTTAATTTTAATTACCGAATAACTTTTGGCGGCTCTCCTGATTTTGAATTAAAGAACCAAATATTTTCTTTCACTGATTTTTATTTGCATGATGTTCCATTTGAGCAAATGAATGACGCACCAAAATTTGTATTCGAATTCTCATTGATGAATGCTGATAAAAAGAAAGCAGAATATTTTGAAGCATCACTGAAATTAAAAGCCAAACAATTGTTTAAGAAGATTGAAGAAATAAAACTTAAGAATGAGCCTACGTTTTCTTATAAATTATTTGAGGCCTATCCTGATAAAGTTGTTGAAGAGAAACATGATTTTACAGCATTGTCCGGTGCCGGTTACAGGATGTATGATGCATCAAAAACAAGAGAAAACCTTGAGCCTGCCCGAAGTGTAATTGACCTGCACATTGAAAAACTTAGTGATGACTGGAAACATCTTTCCAACTTTGAAATTCTTACCCTACAATTAAAAGCCTTCGAGAAATATTATTACTTAGCAACAGCTCACCGCCAGCCAAACTTAATTGTAATACATGGTGTAGGAAGTGGCAAACTGAAGGATGAGATACATGAAATATTAAAAACCAAAAAAGAAACAAAGACCTTTGTAAACCAGTACCATCCTAACTTTGGTTACGGCGCTACGGAAATTTATTTTGAGTATTAGTTTATGATTCTACACCTGGCATTGTCTTCTTGATCTTCCTCATATTGTTCACGAAGAACATATATCCATTCTCCCATTAACTGCCGAAGTGCAGTAATCAAAAAAAAAAATGAAAAGTTAAATCCATGTGAAAGCATTATCTCGTACCTCTTATGCATGCAATCCTATCCTGTTAAAAATAATTTCCCCAAAGCGCTCATTGTTCATTAGATAGGTTTTAGCACAATAAAGCGCTTTAATACCAGCTTGCTAACCAAGGTTCAGGAGGATAACAAACCTATATAAATAATTAAAGCTACTTCAACATCACAGGGAATTTTACAATCACTTTTAAATTAAAAAATGTATGAAACGAAAAATTTATGCAGCGATACTGCTGTTTTCTATGGTTTTAAACACTTTCCCCGTATGGGCATCCAGCCATAGGGAAGCACCTATGATCGCTGATGATCCTGAGGCAGATAATACTGATGTATATGCTTTTAAAAGTCCTACAGTTCCTAACCACATCATTATCATCGCCAATTACATCCCTTTCCAATTGCCACAGGGTGGCCCTAATTTCTATCATTTCAGCGAGGATGTACGTTATGAGATTCACATTGATAATAACATAGCTACTCCGGGGGATGATATCATTTACCGCTTTACCTTCAAAAGAAAAAATGAAGATCCAACAACCTTCTTTAATATCCGACTGGGTAAAGAGAATTTGAAAACAACCTATACTTTGCAAAAAAGTACAAATGGTGGAAAAAGTTTCAGCACTATACTTACTAACGGTATTGTGCCTCCACCAAATATTGGTGCAAGGTCTATCAGTTCTCCGGTTGGCCTAAACGCCCCGAGCTATGAAACACTAATGAAACAGGCAATTAAGACAGCCAGTACCGATGAAAGAGTTTTTTGCGGCCCGGTAGATGATCCTTTCTTTGTTGATCTTGGTGGTATTTTTGATTTGGGAGATGCTCCCCGCCAGGGACCTACCCATTCTGAAGATGGCCTGAAATGCAAAAACGTTTCAACCATTGCTTTGGAAATTGATGTAGAGGATTTACAAAAAAATCACAAAGATATCAGCAAGGCAAAAAGTATCCTTGATCCGGATTATGTTATCGGTGTTTGGGCATCTGCAAGCAGGCAAAAAATTAGTGTGCTAAATGATGTTTCCAAATCAGGTAATGATGATGAAGATAATGATAAGGATAAAAATGAAAAGAATGAAGGTAACCCTTTTGAATCTCATTCCGGACCATGGATACAGGTATCAAGATTGGGAATGCCATTAACTAACGAAGCCGTTATTCCGATAGGTGATAAAGATTTGTGGAACAGGCTGACTCCTTACCAGGATCTTTCAAGGATTAAAAAATTTGGTAATTATTTCTATAATCCTGAACTGGCTTTGTACATGGATGATGCAAAATTTGGCGGCGCCGTTCCTGCTTTTAGCCCTTTAAGAATTCAAAAGAATTCATTAGGACAATTTGGTTTTGGAAACGGACAAAACGGATTGTATGGCTTAAAAGGAAATGCAGCATTAAATGGAACAGCACTAAGCGAAGCAAATTTTGGTGCTTTATTATTACCTGGCCCCAATAAACCACGCTCAGTAGATCTTTGGCCTATATTCCATACCGGTGTACCTAACCTTGCTCCTTACCAATTAGCAATCGGGAAAAATGGTAATCCATTGGCAAAAGGAAAACCATTTATCAATAACTTTCTTCCAAATGGAGGAGATATGTTACGATTAAATATGGCTGTACCCGCTACACAAAGAACAGATCCAAAGTTTAGTAGTGAAGGATTATTGCAGGCCGCAGTTCTGGGACTAACCGATCCGATGTATGCAAATAAAACAATACAATTCATTCCGAATATGGATGGTTTCCCTAACGGCAGAAGGCTGGAAGATGATGTTACGAGAATCGAACTGCAGGCTGTAAGCGGAATCGTTTTAGCTGCTATCGGTTTATGGTATGATGATTTTGTATCCGGCGGAAGCCCGCTTACTCCAAAGCTTTTGGCTGTACTAAATTATAAAACAGGGGTGGAAGCAAATGATATTGCATTTAAAACTGAGTTTCCTTTTGAACAAACACCATGGGCGGGCACGCATAACTGTGACTGTTTACCACCACCTTCATCCAGGTCAGCGCAGAATGAGAGAGTTCTTACCGAAAACACTATTACCAACACTAATATTCCGGTGGAGATGAACAAGAGTTTTGGCATTTTAAATGTGCCGGAGCTTGTAATGAAAACTTCTCCCAACCCATTTAGAGACAATACAACAATACAATACCAGTTAACAACTGCTGCACAAATAACCATAGCGGTGTATGATGCGCAGGGTAATCAGGTAAAAATATTGATGAATAAAAGGCAGGCTGCCGGTAGTTATACCGAGCTATTAAATAGCAAAGGCATGGCATCAGGGGTTTACCTTATTAAGTTGATTAAAGACGGTACTGTAAAGCAAACACTCAGGATCGTTAAAGGTTAAAACAAAGAGGTTGCATTTGCAGCCTTGCATGCACAGTAGATGCAGCCTCTTTTTTAATTGTTTTTATTATACTCTTTTTGATCTCTTAAAATGCTTATAAAAATACATTGAAATGAAAAAAAATTATTGGTATATAATGCTCATAGCATTCTTTATCGTGTCAATAAGTTTTGTTGTAATTAAATATAAAAACAAGCAGCAGTCAGAAAATAATACGGTGTATACTTTGCTCCCCCGAAAAGATAATAGCAACAATGCAGAATGGTTGGCAGCAAAAAATAATACTGATAACCTCATTAATAAAATAAAAGCAAATCCTGCTGATACAAAATCTGCCATTGCTCTTGCAAATGCATATATCATGGAAGCAAGGATCAGCAGTAACATTGCTTATTACGATAAAGCCGCCATGAAAACGGTAGACAACGTTTTGGCAACAGAACCTGATAACTACGAAGCATTGATGCTGAAATCATTGCTGCAATTATCCATGCATCATTTTGCTGATGGTTTGGCAACAGCAACAACGGCCGTAAATATTAATCCTAATAGTGCATTTGTTTATGGCTTACTGGTAGATGCCAATGTGGAAATGGGAAATTATGATGCCGCCCTTGATGCTGCAGACAAAATGGTTTCCATAAGACCTGACCTGCGATCTTATTCACGCATTGCATATTTGCGTGAAATATATGGCGATTATCCCGGCGCTGTAAGCGCAATGAAGATGGCAGTAGAAGCTGGTGTGCCTTCAGAAGAATCAACAGAATGGTGCAGAACACAACTTGGCAGGTTATACGAAAATATGGGTGATATAAATAAAGCTGCCTTTCAATATAATTTATCACTGGCAGCCAGACCCGGCTATGCTTATGCCCTGGCAGGACTGGGCCGTATAGCCAGTTATGAAAAAAAATATGACAGCGCCGTATACTATTATCAACAGGCGCAAAATATGGTTAGTGATCTGGGCGTGAAAGAAAATCTTGCCATCACTTACTACAATGCAGGGCAGAGTGAAAAAGCAAATGCAATAAATGAAGAAGTGATAAATGAAATGAATAAGAATGCACAAATGAGTATTGATGATCCCACCATAGGCCATTATTCTGATAAAGAATTGGCATATGCATACCTGCAAAACAATAATTATAATAAAGCGCTGGAGCATGCTTTGGCAGAATACAACCGCAGGCCAAAAAATATTGATGTGAACGAAACGCTGGCCTGGGTGTATTATAAAAGAAATGAAATGGAAAAAGCTCAGACTTATTTAGACGCAGCTTTTGTTACCCATAGCAAGAACCCAATGCTTTTATGCACAGCGGGATTGATTTATGCAAAAACAGGAAATACAGAAAAAGGAAAAATGATGTTGGGCCTTGGATTAAAACATGATCCTGTTATGCAGCAGGATATTAAAAAAGAAAGTACTGAAGCATTACAAAAATTATAAAGTGAACAGCAATAAACAAAATTAAAGACCAATTATTTTTTTCGCAGGATTTTTATTGATGGCACAAATTGTCTGCACACACCATTAATTACTCATTGGGGAATGCGCCTGTGCATGAGGTGGCATTGTTCTATTTTACATTAGGTTTCACGCACATCATACCACAGGGCATTAACCGCCGAATAAATTTTTTACTTCAATTTTGATGTTCAATGTTGGTGTTGAGATTTGTCAGATATTAATTATAGCGCTGGTATTTTCATTGATAATATTTCCGCTGTTGTTGAAGCAGCATAACATTGGCGCTATTGAACATCAACGGCGGAGAAATAGCTACTATTTTGTAATTTCTTTTAGAATTCCATTTGTTTGTTTAGGAAACTTTTGAATAATCCATTTAAGAATATCCAATTGGTCAGGAGTTGGAGATCTTCTTATTTGAGCAAGCAATTTAATTGCCTGTGGCCTGTTAAGAGTTAAGTTCGAGGCACCTTCATTACATACAGAACAAATTGCACGAAGATTTGACGGTTCGTCAGTTCCTCCCATTGATTTGTCAATAATATGTCCAATGTGTAAACGGGTTTTTCTACCCTGATCGTATGGATGAGGTTCACCTGCAGCTGCGCCGCACATTTGACAGGTAAAACCATTCCTATCTAAAACAAATGCTCTTGTCTCTTTGGAAATTCCTCTTTCAAATGATGGTAATGGTTTGATATCTATCAAAAGATATTCTCCTGGTTTTAAATCACTCCTATCATTATGTGTTACGATATTCATGCCTTCTTCATTTCTTAATTCTCTCACACGCCTTCCCCATTCACTTGTTCCGGCTACATCTCTCAATGTGTCAGAATTAAGAACAGTACCTACATGTTTAAGAAAGTAGTCACGCAGGTTGGCTCTTGATCCTTTTTCTTTTGCTGGCCGTTTGTTCATATTTTTCTAATGCCTTTTTAATTGATATACCGATGGCACTTGCAACAGGCGGAGGAAAAGCATTTCCAACTTGTCGATATGCAGGAGTTTTTTTACCAACAAATTTCCAATCCTTAGGAAATCCCTGAACTAATGCAGTCATTTTTAAAGTTAGTTTAGGCATTGCATTAAAACCATTTACAGGAGGTTGGTTTGCAAGTCCGCCACCATCAACACCCAAAGTTGCCCATGCTTGCTTAGCTCTTGTTGGTCCTAAGTCAGCACCGCCATGTTTTTTTGAACCACCAACAAGTGTTGGGGCAATCTTATTAGCAATTAATTTCCAATTGTCAACATTCTCCCAACCCAGTGAACCCATTTCTTCATACAAGAGTTCACCAACAGTTATAGGCGGATCTTCATTTTTTACAGGCCATTCAAAATAATCAAAGTATTTTTTCTTTAGTGCAATGAGAATTGCTCTGGGCCTAAGTTGTGATACTCCAAAATCAGAAGCATTAACAAGTCTCCAATCGCATTGATAACCCATTTCGTAAAGTTCATTGAGAATCTGTCGGCGGTATTCTTTGAATTTTATATCAAGAAGCCCACGAACATTTTCAAGCATTATCACTTTAGGATTGCATTGTTTTGCAAGTCGTAGTGCTTCCGGAAAAAGATCTCTCTCATCAAGGTGTCCCAGTTGTTTGCCCGCAATTGAAAACGGAGGACATGGAACTCCACCGGCTAAAAGATCTATTCCATTATATTCAGTTGAAGAAAAATTTTTAATGTCAGATTCAATTACGTTCCAATGTGGACGATTTTTATTAAGCGTTTGGCATGCTAGTGGCTCAATTTCTACAAGTGCAAGATGTTCAAAACCTGCTTCTTCAAGTCCGATAGCTTGTCCGCCTGCGCCGGCACATATTTCTATTGAAGTAAATTTCAATTATCTTGTTTGTTTACAAATTTAGAAGTTTTGCGATAAACTAATTTTGTTTGATTACATTAAATAAACTATTTCATATTTTCATCCAATTAGCATGATATAAACTTGTTGCACATTGTTATGCGGTACAAGTGAGTGACACAACAATGATGCTATAAAAAACAAATGTCCGTAACCAAAATTTTTTATTCTATTTTAAATATCTCACTACCTGTTCAAGAGCCTCCACATTATTTTTTCTTTTTAATGAAGAGATCACTTCACTTTTTTCACGGGCAGTTAAATGAAAATTAATGGTTGCGCCGCGTTCTTCTTTTTCAGGTATATACATAAATGCTACACGATGAAAATTACTGTCTAAAAAATTTTGCGCATACGTTATCTCATCATCCTGGAAATAATCCTGCAGCATGAACCAGTTAGTTTGCAACATAGTAAATGGTTTTGTAATAATCCCTGTAATATCGCCATTTACAGAAGTATTATCCCAGCTTCCTTTTTGCCTTGATCTTACCTGAATAATTAATACTCCACGTGTATTTTTTTTTATCCAATCGTTAAACACATGTATAAAGCGAAGCGATGTTTCCTGCCCGTAATTATCCCTGAGGCCTGCATCCATTACATCAATTACAGGATTGGAAGGAAGCCATACATTGGGCAAAATATAGGGATAGGTTGCGTTCATTCTTAGCGCAGTAAGAAAACGCAGATTCATCGGATCTGCATCTTTAAACATGGCCCCAAAATCAACAGCATCCGGGCCACTTATTTTTGAAGTGCTGTCAGTAAATGTTGACTGCATCATAAAGCTAAGCGGCTGTGTGCATACCATTAGTTTTCTAAGATCTTTTGTTATCACTGAATTTAATATCATCAATGGTACATGTGCATTTCTTTCTTCACCCTTGAAAAAGCCAATATTTTTATCAAGAATATGATGTGTGTTATCATTTAATTTTTGTTCAAATGCATATCCCCTGTCTTTAGTGTATTTATATTTTCCTACAGAAAATTTTTGAACAGGGGAGAGAAGGTCTCTCGCAATCATTGAAGAAAATACGGGGTTAAGCAGATCCTGAGAAATATCATCAACATACATTTTATTTTGCAGGTTAATATTTTCTCCGTCAGACTTTAACCTTGCCAGTTCACGAAAGTAAGCAGCAGCCAGCATTCCGCCGGAAGCGCCACTGATAAGAACTGTTTTTTTCATTATTGTTCCCCGGCTCATACTATCCAGCTCCTGCAAAATGTTCATTGCAAAAGCTGCGCTTCTTACACCGCCGCCGCTAAAATTAAAAACGATCATCACAGGTTTATCTTCCCCCTGCTTTTGTTTCCAGCGGTTAAGAATATCCAGCATATTATTTTTATCGGCTTCAATTTTTTCCGGTGTATTCATTGTTTTAAGACTCTGCAACGAATATTCAGGTCTTGAAGAATTGGTATAATTGAGACCGAATGCTTTATTGCGGGGATCAATAACATCATATACATAAAGAACATTGAGAACAATAAAAAGAAAAACAACAAACAATATACTCCAGCTTCTGAGAAAATAAGTGAGGGCACCAATTACTGACATGAGCAATGCAAACAGAATGAGAACACTTGCAGCAGCAGGAACCTGGAAAATTTTATTATCAAGATAAAAGCCGATAAATATCATAAAAATAAAAGACAGCAGTAAAGTTAGCATCGCAGAAAAATGATGTCGCTTAAAAATAGTGTCCAAAAACTGCTGGCTGTAATGCCCTACCTTTCTGGCTTTAATAAACCTGAACCGGGTAGTTAAATAATAACCCACAGGTAAACCAAAATTATTTTCAGCATAAGCGCCTCTGTGTATGCGATATTTTTTTTGCTTTTCAAAAACAGTAATATCAGGTGTAAATGTTCTCACAATTGTTCTGTCTGCGGTAAAAAAATATACAAACGAAACAGCTACCAATAAAAAAAAACCGCCTGCAAAACCAGCAGCAATTGCCATAAATTCTACCAAAGGAATAAGTTCCATTTTCCTGTCAAACGACAGCGCTTCAAAAAAATAAACCAGTAAAAAACAGATAGGAATAATGGAATTGTTAACGCAATATTTTAAAAATGGTTTTGAGTTAGTTGCCAAAAATCGAAAGCGCTGACTATGCAGAATAAAAGTTGTGATATTCCAGCTCATGATAAACACGCCGGTTGCAACACCTGTAATAGCAGCGCTTGCAGCATTTACATTCCCCAGGTATTCAGGAGCAAGAAACAATGCATTGGCCCCGAATATTTTCATAAAATTTCCGGTTACCGTTAAAAAAAGAATGAACCAGAAAATAAGCAATACCTGGGCTTTACGAAAATGAAGAAGCAATAGCTGTATTGGGAATGAATAATAAAGATTTTGAACAAATGTCTTCATAGCCGTAATTAATTATATAATCCTT
Source organism: Chitinophagales bacterium (assembly GCA_025353485.1). GTDB lineage: Bacteria > Bacteroidota > Bacteroidia > Chitinophagales > Chitinophagaceae > Ginsengibacter. The sequence goes on along the minus strand of JANXQO010000152.1, from coordinate 30,896 downwards.
TGCTTTATTATGCCCTGATAATATACAACATAAAATCAGTATCAATATAACATCTAACCTTTATTGCTGTAAAATATGATCATCGGTTCAATATGTAAAATTCTTATTGTTATCTTTAACAATAAATAAAAAAATAAAATTACGACAATGAAAAAAATATTCACCATCACATTAATTATCATTTGCACATCAGTATCACTTCAATCATTCGCTCAGGGAGATGATAAAACTAAACGGCCAAGCCCGCCTTCAACAATTACTCAAAATATTAAAAGAGGCGCCACCATTTCTATTGAGTACAGTCAGCCATCAGTAAAAGGAAGAACAATTGGCAAAGACCTTGAACCACTGGATAACAAAGTGTGGCGTACAGGAGCAAATGAAGCAACGGTATTTGAAACTGACAGAACACTTACTATTGATGGGAAAAAATTACCTGCTGGCAAATACGGATTGTTCACTTTATTTAATGGAAATGATTGTACAGTTATCTTTAATAAAACATGGAACCAGTGGGGCGCTTTTAGTTATAAAGAAGCGGATGATGTACTTAGAATAAAAGCAAAAGTAACCACCGTTTCCACACCCACAGAAGTAATGGCTTTCAAGATCAATCATTCCGGGGAAATAATGTTACTCTGGGGAAATCTGCAGGTGAGTTTTATGGTTAATTGATGATACTTTTTTAATTCTGTCTTTTTTCCATAGCGTGCTATAATTGGTTAGCAAGGTTTTATTTTGTTATGTTCCAGAAGCTAATTTTTCTTCTTGTTTTAAATCCCAGGTTTTCGTACAATTTTAATGGGCCGCTATTTTTTTCAATTACATGTAAATAAGGTATTTTATTTTGATTAAGAATATTATTTACTGTATGGGCAATTAATTGTTTGGCATATCCTTTTCCTGTATAACCGGGGTGTGTAACAACTGCACTTACTTCAATAAAATCATTCATTTTCATACGCTCTCCGGTAACTGCTATAAGTTGCTCATTTTTAAAAATTCCAAAATAGCATCCTAATAAGGCTGTCTTCTTTTTAAAATAGCCGGGTTGCACCAAATTAACTAATTGATATAAGGCATCAGTATTTGCATTGGTTAGTTCTACAATCTTTTCTTTTATTTCTATATTAATTCTCTCTTTGATAATCATTTGAAGACACATTATTTCGTCTTTTAATTTTACCAGGTTTGAGAGTTCAGGTTTATCGCCAACTATAAAAAAATTTTCAACCAACAATGAATATTCATAAATATAATTTGAAATACCCAGCATTTTTGCAAAGCCACCAAACGGACAATAATCAGGATGATAAAATTTTATATTGTTATAATCAACAGCAAAATTTTGATGACACTCAGACAATGAATATTAAACAGGGTTATCTAATTTTTTATCATCCTGCGTTTTCAAAATTTTTAGTTTTTATGTTTGCTTTTAAAATTACGCTTACCCTTTGTTTACTTAACTCTAAAATAATCTATTGCGTAAAGCCGCACAAATTTCAGCTTATCTTAACCTAACTTTGCTTTGCTACAAACCGGGTTATCGCTTCATCCTCAGCTTTGCTAAGGATGGTGAGGAAAGTCCGGACAGCATAGAGCAACACACCGGTTAACAGCCGGTCTCAATTTTTAATTGGGAAGATAGTGCCACAGAAAATAACCTCACCCCGACCCTCTCCACAAGTGGAGAGGGAGAAAGGTGTAAGGGTGAAAACGTGAGGTAAGAGCTCACGAATAATATTGGTAACAATATTTTTGGGTAAACCTTGTGTGCTGCAATGTCACGTATATCCTGATTTGTTCAACAGAAGAATTTATTTCAACTGTTGAGCAAGGTAAACTGCTCGCTTACTATCGTCATTCGATGTATCGGGAAGGGTAGGCAGCAAGATTGTTGCAGTAATGTAACAGCAAGATAAATGATAACCGTGCCGCAATTGCGGGAAACAGAATCCGGCTTACAGGTTTGTAGTAATTTAATTTAAAAGTCCCGAAGGTTTTTCGGGACTTTTAATTTTGATTATTTTCTATGGTTGGTTTGGTTTTCTATAGTTGTAATATTTTTATTTACTTTTTCATACTATCTTTCATGTCCTCATTTTTATCCATCTTATCATTCATAGGCATTGATTGCATGTGTTTCATCATTGCAGCAGGATCTACAAATCCCCAGTGCTCAACCATTTTCCCATCTTTAAGTTTTATAACATCTACACCTTTCTCATCCATTTTGCTTCCTGCAGGCATTCCCATAGATGCATCATTCATTGTACCGGAGATGTTAGCCAGAGTAAAAATATAATCCCCGTTAGCTGCATCTGCAATAATTTCAAGCTTAAAATCTTTTACATGATTGTGCATGTCTGCCAGCATGTGCCGTACACTGTCCTTACCTTTTATATCCATTCCGTTGGGGCCCTGGTGATCAACAGCATCGCTTGCAATAAGGCTGTCCAAAGTAGCTGCATCTCCTGTTTCAATTGCTTTATAAACCTTTTTGTTATTTACTAAATTTTTCTCGTTTGGAGAATTGTCTGTTGTGCCGGTTGTGCCTGAGTCTTTACAGGAAGCAAAGAAACAAAGCACGGCAGCGGCAAAAATTAATTTTTTCATTTTGTGTGAGTTTGATTTTATAATAATTAATAAAGAAATAAACCAGCAGATGAAATTCAATATAAAATAAAAGCAGTTAGTTTTCGGAGGATTTGGATGGCTAAGCTATTGTTTCTTTTTTATAAAAAGAAAAATTTCTACACAACATCTCTAAATATTGATGTTTTTATTTCTTTCCATTCATTATTAATTATACTGAAAAAAATCGTATCTCTTATTCTACCCGAAGATGTTATAGAGTGACAGCGAAAAATACCTTCTTCTTTTGCGCCGATCTTACGCATTGCTTTTTGCGATTGCCGGTTTAAAACATCAGTTTTTAATTCAACACGGTTAAACTTAAGTTGTTCAAAAGCATACTGCAGTAATAAAAATTTGCAGGCTTTATTTAATCCTGTTCCCTGATGTTTAGGGTGTATCCACGTCCACCCTATCTCAAGCTTTTTATGCTGAAAAGAAATATTTGCATATCGTGTACTGCCTGCAACAGAGTTTGTTTGCTTATCAAAAATTAAAAAGGGATAAGATATTTTTGTTGTCTTTTCTTTTAAGGCAATGTCAATATATTCTTCCAGGTCTTTTTGTTCTTTTATATTACTCATTCCCAATTGCCAAATTGATGGCTCGTAGGCAACTTTATCAAGCTCATCAATATCATCAGCTTTTAAAGACGTTAGCCTTGCTCTTTCATTTTCAAGAAGAATCTCTGTATCAAAAAAATTATTTTCATTAATCATCTTTCAAAAATATTGAAAACAGGAATACGAGGCTACAATAATGAAATTATTTGAATCTTTGTACCATTGTATCTTTCAATTTTGTAAATTATAACTATGGCATTGAATCAATCTTTATTGCAGGAGCTGGAACAGGAATCTTCCAATACAAGAAAAATGTTACAAAGAGTTCCTGAAGAACATTTTGGATGGAAGCCTCATGAGAAATCTACTACGTTGGGCAGCCTTGCATCTCATGTTGCAGAGATTACTCACTGGCTTACACGTTCACTTACTACCACTGAATACGATTTAGCAGGCGTAAATGATAAACCAGTGATTGCTGCAACATCATCAGAATTAATGCAAATATTTGAGGACAATCTTGCCAAAGCAAAAGCGGAATTACTAAAAGCCACCGATGATGTATTTATGCAAAAATGGAAATTACGAAGTGGTGAAAAAATATTTTTTGAAATACCAAAGATTGCTGTTATCCGTTCTATGGCAATGAATCATCTTATTCATCACCGTGCACAATTGAGTGTGTACCTGCGTTTACTTAACGTTCCGGTGCCGGGAATGTATGGGCCTACTGCTGATGAGCCTATGTAATAAATTATTTTTATGGAACAATCTTACACCATACCACCGCAAACAAGAATTGGTCATGTACATTTAAAAGTTGCTGACCTAAAGAGAGCACTTGCTTTTTATTGCGACCTTCTTGGCTTTGAATTAATAACAATGTACGGAAGTGATGCAGCATTTATTTCTGCAGGTGGCTACCATCATCATATTGGTTTAAATACATGGTACAGTAAAAATGCTCCCCCTGCGCCTGTACATAGTGCAGGATTATTTCATACTGCTATTTTATATCCAACAAGAAAAGATCTTGCTGTTGCTTATAAACGCCTGCTGGATGCGGATTACCCGTTAACCGGTGTTGCAGACCATGGTGTATCAGAAGCTTTATATCTTAATGACCCCGACCAAAACGGAGTAGAACTTTATTGGGACAGGCCAAGAGAGCAATGGCCCCATAAGCCTGATGGCTCTATCGAAATGTACACACAGGCACTTGATCTGGATGACCTGTTGAGAGAAGCCCCCTAAATTTCCCAAGGGGGGACTTAAGAAATTCTAAAATTATTGACGGATGAATTTACGTGAAGAGTTATTAAGGGAACATTCAAAAGCACAATGCAATAAAATTGTACAATGGGTTGGTGATTCTGAAAAAAGATTTGAAGAGATGTTTAATTTATTTCTCAATGATGTGTATGGTGTTAATCAAAGGGCGGCATGGCCGGTAAGCTATTGTGTAGTTGCTCATCCAAAATTTATTAAAAACTATTTTAAAAAACTTATAAAAAATCTTCACAAACCTGGTTTGCATGATGCGGTAAAAAGAAATTCGATCAGGCTTTTACAGCATGTAGAAATTCCTGAAAAATATCAGGGAGAAATTATGGAGATATGCTTTGGTTACCTTGCTTCACCAACCGAACCGGTAGCTGTTAAAGTTTTTTCACTTACAGTTTTAGGCAATCTTGCAAAAAAATATCCCGAAATAATACCCGAAATAAAAGTTTTAATTGATGAACAATTGCCTTATCAATCCACAGGTTTTAAAAGCAGGGCGCAAAAACTTTTAGAGAGCTGGATGTAACAGGTGTCAGACAACTTTAAGTTGTCAGACACCTATACTTCATTTTTTTTAGGGCGATAAAACTCTTTAAAAATCAATCGCAGGTTTTGATCGTAAGTGATGTAATTATAAATCCAGTTGCTAAAAACTGCAAAGCGGTTTTTTACACCCAGCAATAAAACGAGATGCAATCCCATCCACATCATCCAGGCTAAAAATCCCTTTACATGAAGCTTAGCCCCGATAGGTATCGGGATTGGAATATCAACTACTGCAAGATTGCGCCCCACTGTTGCCATTGTGCCTTTATCATAATATTCAAACTCTTCTACATGATGACTTTTCATTTCCATTCTGCGTAAATTATAGGCGAGAAATTTTCCCTGCTGAATAGCTACAGATGCAACTTGCGGATGGCCGTGAGGATATTTTTCAGTTTCCATATAAGCAACATCACCAATGGCAAAAATATTTTCAAAGTCCAAAACCTTATTCATCCTGTCCACTTTAATTCTATTGCCTCTCACAATTAATTCTTTATTTATTCCTGCAGGTACATTTCCTTTAATTCCTGCTGCCCAAATTACCAATGAGCTCTCAATTGTGTTACCGCTTTGCAGTGTTACCGTTTGCCCGTCGTAATCTTTTACAATTGTATTTGTTTGTACAATAACATTTAATTTCTCTAAATATTTATGAGAATCATTACTGGATCTTTCGCTCATTGCTCCCAATGTTTTCGGACTTCCTTCCAGCAAATAAATTTTCATTTTTGAGAAGTCCAATTCAGGATAATCCTTTGGTAAAACAAATCTTCGCATATCTGCAATAGCACCACTCATCTCAACTCCTGTGGGGCCACCGCCAACCACAACAATCGTTAAAAGACGTAGTAATTCTTCTTCCGTTTTTGCTGATAATGCATCTTCAAAATTGTGGATCAGGCGATGACGAAGCTGAACTGCTTCCACAGTGCTTTTCATGGGGAAGGCATTATCAATTAATTGTTGATTACCGAAAAAGTTTGTATCAGCGCCTGTTGCTAAAACCAAAACATCGTAAACAAAATCACCAATATCAGTTATTACTTTATTTTCTATAGAAATAATTTCTTTTACTTCCGCCATTCTAAAATGTACATTGTTGCTTTTATGAAAAACTTTACGGAGTGGAAAAGAAATGTTGCTTGCATCAAGCCCCGCTGTTGCCACCTGGTAAAATAATGGCTGAAACTGGTGGTAATTATATTTGTCTAACAAATAAATTTCAAAGCCTGCTTTGTTATTTAATGAACGTGCAAGTTTTAATCCTCCAAATCCGCCCCCTATAATTATTATTTTTAGCCCCCTATCCCCCGAAGGGGGAAAAGTTATGTTAGACATTATAATTGTAAATATTATTTTTTGGTAAATATTATTTCTTCTTACTTTTTTAAAAAACTACAATCTGCACCACCACCAAAAAATTGAAGGGGACAGGGGGCTAATACAAAAGCCTCGCCTTAAGTGTTTGTTTTACATTTCGTAAAAGCTCCAACGCTTCTTTTGATAAACTTTTATCAACATCCAAAACCACGTAACCTATTTCATCATTTGTTTTTAAATATTGTGCCACAATATTTATTTTATGTTTTGATAACTGCGTATTTATTTCAGAAAGCACACCGGGAACATTATTATGAATATGCAAAATGCGGTGTGTTCCTTCCTGGGGCGGCAGGCTTAATGCAGGCACCGTATGTGAGCCGGTTGTAATTCCTTTTTCTAAAAAATTAAAAAGCTTGGTGCTTACATCTTCCCCAATATTTTGTTGTGCCTCTTCAGTAGAGCCGCCAATGTGCGGTGTAAGAATTACATTACTCAAACCCTGCAGCGGCGTTGTAAATTTATCTCCATTCTTTTCCGGTTCTACAGGATATACATCCACTGCAGCACCGGCCAACTGTTCGTTTTGCAATGCTGTTTTTAATGCATCCAGGTCTACCACTTCTCCCCTTGCATAATTAATTAGAATAGCATTCTTTTTAAAATATTTAAGATTGGTTTTATTAATTAAATTTTTTGTAGACGCTAATTCAGGCACATGAAGCGTTACTACATCGGCATGGCTGAGAACTTCCTTTAAAGTTTTTTTATCCTCTGCATTGCCCAGGGGCATTTTAGTTTCTGCATCATAAAAAATAACTTTCATCCCCAATGATTCTGCAAGCACACTTACCTGTGACCCTATATTTCCATAGCCAATGATCCCTAATGTTTTTCCTCTTAATTCATAACTGCCCTTCGCTTCCTTTAACCAAATGCCATTATGTGCAGCTTTATTTTTATCGGGTATCCTTCTTATCAACATTATTGAAGATGCAATTACTAATTCAGCAACAGAGCGGGTATTGGAGTAGGGTGCATTAAATACTGCAATCCCTTTTTTTGTTGCAGCAGTCAGGTCAATCTGGTTAACACCAATACAAAAACATCCAATTGCCTGAAGTTTTTCTGCCTGCGATAAAACATTTCTTGTGAGCTGTGTTTTAGAACGGATGCCAAGCAGGTGAACCTTTTTTATTTCATTCATCAACTCACTTTCACTTAAGGCTGCATTTATTTTTTTTACAGATGTATACCCTGCATCATTAAATTTTTTTATTGCAGCATCGCTTATGTTCTCTAAAAAAAGAATGTTGATCTTTTCTTTTGGATAACTGGTTGTTTTTTTATCTGTCATATTAATTTTGTACTGTATATTGCAAATATAACCTGTTAACTTTTTATTGATCTGTAATGTCCTTATTGAAAATGATTCCCATTTCTATCAGCTTTGCTATTTTATTAACAGCATGCACGCATAACTCTTCAACACAACCATCCATACCAAAGGATTCTGTAATTTATTCTGCTCCTGCTGCGGGAAGTTTAAACCCGGAAGATTTTAAAAAATATTATGATGCCATAAATACATTTTATGAAACTACATTGGCAAAAACAGGCTTTAACGGTGCAATATTAGTTGCCAAAAAAGGGCAAATTATTTTTGAAAACTACCGCGGCTATTTTGATCTTCAGAAAAAAGATTCGCTGAATGAGCACAGCGCCTTTCATCTTGCATCTGTATCAAAAACATTTACTGCCATGGCAACGCTAAAACTTGTTGAGCAAGGCAAATTAAAATTAGATGATGATGTAAAATTATTCTTTCCCAATTTTCCTTACAACGGCATTACTATAAGAATGCTGTTAAGCCATAGAAGCGGCCTGCCTAACTATCTTTATTTTATGCAGCAGTTGGGGTGGGATGTAAAACAATTTTCAGATAACACTGATGTACTCAATTATCTTATACAATACCAGCCCCCATTAACGCATCAGCCAGGCACCCGTTTTTCTTACTGCAATACAAATTATACTTTGCTTGGTTTGATCATTGAAAAAGTTTCCGGGAAAAGCTATGCCGAATTTTTGCAGCATAACTTTTTTACTCCTTTAAAAATGAATGACACGTACGTGTTTACAATGGCTGATGAACAAAAAGCAATGCCCTCCTACGATTGGCGTGGAAGGAAGGAAGGATTAACTTTTCTTGATAAAGGATTTGGCGATAAAAATATTTATAGTACCGCAAGAGATCTTTTAAAATGGGATCAGGCATTGTACACCAACCAAATTTTTACAGCGCAAACTTTAGAAGAAGCTTTTACACCTTACAGCAATGAAAAAGCGGGAATAAAAAACTATGGATTTGGATGGAGAATGAATATTTATCCCAATGGCAAAAAAATTATTTTTCATGGAGGTTGGTGGCATGGCAACAATACAATGCTTATGCGGCTTGTGCAGGATTCAACTACTATAATTATTTTAGGCAATAAATACAACCGCAATGTTTATGACGCAAAAAAAATGGCTAATATTTTTTCTAATTATTTTGAAACAGATGAAGTTGATAAAACGGAAGACTTAAAAGAAAACGATTTGAATTTTGGTAAAAGTTCTGATGCCTTGGTAAATAAAAAAAAATAAGCTGGTACATTTAATATCAGAAAAAATATCTTAGTTTGCTTTTTTATCCTTTTATATCCTATAGAATAATTCTCTCCAAAAAAAAACGCTAATTTAATATTTTCAATATTAAAAAATAAAGCAGCAACTTATATATAAATATTGTCTGCTTTAAGGATTGCATTTTACTTTAAAAAATTAAACAAAGCATATGAGAAAATTTGCTATAGCCATAATGGCTTTTCTTTTTATTCATTTTACATTTTCAACTTCTGCTCAAACAACTCCCATTACAGGTAAAGTATTAGCAAGTGATAATACCCCTGTTGCTTCAGCATCAGTTTTAGTAAAAGGTAAAAGAACAGGTACAAAAACAGATGCCAATGGTTCCTTTACAATTAATGCAAATCGTGGTGATGTTCTTGTAATAAGTGGTGTTAGTTTTACAACCCGGGAAATTCGGGTAAATGGAATTACAATTGATGTTATACTTCAATCTGCAACAGGTGTTTTGGAAGAAGTAACAGTTACTACAGCATTGGATATAAAAAGGAATCCGAGGGAATTAGGGTTTTCAACACAAACCGTCAGCGGAAAAATTATTGCTGAAACGCAACGTGAAAATTTTGTAAACAGTTTGGAAGGCAGAGTAGCCGGCCTTACTGTTACTCCAACAACCGGTGCTGCAGGCGCCTCTTCGGGTATTATATTAAGAGGTTTCAATTCTTTATCCGGTACTAACCAACCCTTATTTATTGTGGATGGTATTATTTTAGATAACAGCACATTAAATTCAAATTCGCAGGGTGGTACAGGTATAGGGCTTGCTTCTGATCTGCCAAACAGGAATAATGATTATACAAATCGTATTGCTGATTTAAATCCAAATGATATAGAAGCTGTTACAGTTTTAAAGGGACCCGAAGCAACTGCGTTATATGGTAGCCAGGCTTCAAACGGTGCAATTGTAATTACTACAAAAAAAGCAAAAAGTACCAACGGAAAAATACTGGTTACGTATGACAATAATTTTCGCATGCAAAAAATTACCCGTTTTGCAGAATTGAATAATGATTATGGACCCGGCACCAGTAACGCCATACCAACTGCTCCACCACTTTCAGGTCAATTTACATCTTATGGTCCGGTATGGGCAGCTGGCACTACATTGTACGATAATCTTCATCATTTTTATCGTACAGGTTTTTCACAAACGCATAATATAAGTTTAGAATTTGGATCAAAGAATGTAGGGTTTAGGGCATCAGGGCAATATTTTGATGATAAGGGAGTGGTTCCAAATAACTCTTATAGAAAGTATAATTTCAAGATTTCTAATAATTCTAAAATTGGGAAATATATAAGTATCACTCCTTCTATTGCCTACACAAACTCTACCAATATTAAACCGCTTAAAGGGACTACGGCTAGCGGAGGCTATCTTCTTGATCTGTATTCATGGCCTGCCAATAATGACATAACTCAATACAAAGATGCTAATGGCAATAAGCTATTAACTTTTTCAAAAACAAATTACAACAATGATTTTGACAACCCTTTATGGAGTGCACAAAACAATGTTAGTGGTGATAAAGTAGATCGTTACATTGCAACTCTTGGTATTGATATTAATCCTTTTTCCTGGTTATCATTAGCAGGAAGGTTTGGTTATGATACATATAAAAGCAAAGGCTACCTGTTAACAAATCCGCAGTCTTTTGTATTATCCGCAGCAACCGGCGGAAGTCTGGATAATTATTACAGAACCTATAAAGGATATAATCATACAATTACAGCTACACTTAAAAAAGATGTAGGTGCTTTTACAACACGTTTGTTAGGAGGTACCATGTGGGAGGATTTTCAGACAGAACAATATGGCATATTGGGAAGCCATTTAGTTGATTCAACATCATACACAGCTACCCCGGGAGCAGTATATAAAAATGGTGTCCCTGTTCCAAATACTTTTAACCCCTGGGATAGCAGCATTACTTTAGGAAGTTCAAGAACACGTTTGCTTAGAAATGCTTTTGGCTTACCCAATTTACTTATCTTAAGAGAACTTGCCTATTTTGGTGAAGCTTCTATTGGATATAAGAATGTTGCATTTCTTACCTATTCTTACCGGTGGGAATCAGCATCTCCAATTCCTGCACAAAATAGAAATTATCATTATCCGGGAGCAAGTATGAGTTTAATTGTTTCAGATATATTTCCGGAAATAAAAAAAGGAAATATTTTTAATTACGTAAAATTAAGAGGCTCCTTAGCAAGTACTGCAAGGTTAAATGATCCATATTCCAACCAATCAGTTTTTGTAAATAATCAGAATAGTTCTGTAATACCGGGCTTTACTTATGGTTTTACAAATGCTAATACTGATCTTAGGCCTGAACGTCAAAAAACTTATGAAATAGGGACAGAATTGAGGCTTTTTAAAAGCGCAATATCTATGGAGATTGCTTACTATAATACACTTGCTTTGGACCAAATTAGCCAGGGATACAGAGCAAGTTATGCAACAGGATATATATTAAATACAACAAATTCTTCATCGCTCCGTAACCAGGGAATTGAGCTAACATTAAATGTAACACCGGTAAAAACAAAAGATTTTAACTGGACAGTTAACTTTAATTTCAATCACATGTGGAGCAAAGTATTAACGCTCCCTGAATCAATTGGTATTTTAAACGACTTTTATAATTCTGATACATATATATCAAACGTAAGAGGTGGATTAATAAGAGGTCATTCAACAGGTACAATTACAGGCTCAATTTATCAAAGAAATAATGCAGGTCAAATTCTGGTTGATGGTACAACGGGTCGTGGACTTGTAACAGGTGGTAATTCTCTGATTGCTGACAGAACACCTGATTTTACATTAGGTACTAATAATACCCTTAGATATAAAAACTGGAGCTTAAGTTTTTTATGGGATCTAAAAGTTGGTGGAGATATTTATAACGGAACAGATCAGGTTCTTACAGGTTTAGGTAAAAGTGCAAGAACAGTTAACCGTTTAACTCCTCTAATAGTTAGTGGAATACTGAATGACGGTTTACAAAATACAGCTAATCCAACGGTAAATACTATTGTGATAAATCCTTATTTTTTAAGTGCATATTACACCGGCCTGCCCGATGAGGAATTTATTCAAAAGAATGTTAATTGGCTAAGATTAAGAGACGTGACATTAAATTATACATTGCCTGAAAGTTTTCTTCACAATGTAAAAGGATTAAGGAGCATGAGCTTTTTTGTAACCGGTAACGACTTACTATTGATCACAAATTACCATGGTGCAGATCCTGCAGTAAACTCAAACAATCCTGGTACAGGCGGTGTTGGAGGATATGGCCTGGATCTCGGAAGTGCTCCTACTCCACTTAGTTTAAGCTTTGGATTACGTGCTAATTTTTAATGATAAATTGTAAATGATAAAATAAAAAAATATTTGTATGCAAAATAAAATTTCTAAATCAATAATTTTTCTGGGGATTCTCGGCATATTCATAATGGGATCATGCAAGAAAAAAATTGACGATGCTTATCTAAATCCCAATGCAGCTACCAAGGAGCCTGTGGAAAGTATATTATCAGGTGTAATTGGAAGCTTTACAGCTTTCTTTTCATCCGCAGGCACAGGTTACGGCGTACAGGCAGATGGAATATTACTCGGACGATATGTACAATATTGGGGAACGCAAACTAATGGAGAAAATTATGGCCAAATGGGGGGAGTGCTACCTCCAAGTGATGCATTAGGAGGACTATGGGCAGCAGTTTATTATGGCCAGGGACAGAACTTAAACAAGATCGTTCAATATGGAACTGAACAGGAAAAATGGGATTATGTTGGAGTAGCATTGGCTATAAGAGCATGGGGCTGGCTTGAATTAACCGACATGTATGGAGATGCGATACTAAAAGAAGCATTTAATACCAGCTTATCCCAATTTCATTATGATACGCAGCCCGAATTTTATGATAGTTGCCGTGCTGTTTGTTTTCGGTCATTAAGCTTTTTAAACAGAACTGATGGCAGTGCCAGCCAGGCAAACCTTGCAATAGGCGATGCCTATTTTTATAAGGGTGATGTAAATAAATGGAAAAAATTTGTCTATGGAATTTTAGCCCGTTCCTATATTAATCTAAGTAATAAAGCAATATTTACAACCAATGGTTATGCAGATTCTGTAATTAAATATGCTAGCCTTTCAATTACAACTAATGATGATAATGCTGCTGTAAAGGTAGCAGGTGGTACTATATCAGCTGTTAATAATTATTATGGTCCATTTAGAGGTAATATCGGGGCCATCAGGCAGGGATCTTATGTTGCTGATCTTATGTCGGGCAGACTTGATAGTGCATTTAAGGGAGTTTTTGATCCAAGAGCATGGTACATACTTCGCGAAAATTATAATAGAACGTTTAAAGGCTTTGTTCCCTGGTTAGGTATTTCAGGTCTGTCAGCAAATGAGTATCCTAAAAATTTTTGGGGAAATAGTACGCCTGATGTTACCGGAGCTCCTTCTTCTACAGGAGCATCAACACCTGATAGTAGCAGATATCTTTATCAGAATACAAGCCCATGGCCTATGATGACTGCATCAGAAATGCAATTTGATATTGCAGAAGCTTACATGCGTAAAGGAAGTGCGTTTAAAGCCCAGGCACTTGCTGCTTATACAAATGCAATAAGTCTGAATTTTGATATGTTAACTACAACTTACTCTCAAAATATTCCGGCAGCAAATGTGATAACACCTGCTGTAAAGGCAGCTTACCTTGCTGATCCAAAGGTGGTTCCTGCTGCAACTGATTTAACGCTAACACATGTAATGTTACAAAAATATATTGCACTATATGCGTGGGGAACTCAACTAACATGGACAGACATGAGAAAGTTTCATTATACAGATCTGGATCCAACAAATCCAACTCCACAAAAAGTATATACAGGCTTTTTTCCTCCGGCCGGTGTAAATTTAATTTCTACCAATAACGGTAAACTGGTGTACAGATCCAGGCCAAGGTATAATTCAGAATACTTATACGATATTCCTGAGCTAACAAGAATTGGGGCCTTAAACTTAGACTATAATACCCAGGAAGAATGGTTCTCAATGAAATAAAATCACTAACTGTAAAAAAAGACTGATGAAAAAAAATATTTTAATAGTACTAATCTTCGCATGTACAATCGGGCTAATATGGTCGTGTAACAAAAAACTTGAACTTGTTTCTCCTGTTTCAGGCACAAGCGGTCTGGCTTATTTAAAAATAGCAGATTTTTCTACTTCATTCAGGCAGGTAGTTAATGGCAGTGATAGTTTTAATGTTTATGTGAATGGTGTTAAAGTGAATGGAACTTTCCTTACTTATAACTCAATTTTTCCAACAATAACTAATTTATATATCGGTGTTCCTGCAGGCCCTCAAGCAATAAGAATTACAGTAAATGGAAAACTTACACCGGATTCTATCACCCTTGCATCTTTTAATAAAACACTTACTGCAGGAAATTATTATTCATTTATTATTACTGATTCGCTTTTAAAATCGGATGAGTCTAAGCAAATATTTGTTCAGGACAATTTTACAATATCTGATACAACTCATTTTACATTAAGATTTATTCATGCAATATTAAATGATAGCGTGGGCAAAAATGTAGATGTATACTCAACCCGACAAGCTGCAAATATATTCTCTAATATTAGTCCCGGAACGGTAACTCCATTTACTACTTTACCTTATACCCTTGCAAATGATACTTTAATAGTAAGAAGACCAGGAAGACTTGATACATTAGCAAGATTAAATCTAGTTGTATTTGCAAGACAACGTGCACTCACCTTGGTTTATAAAGGCCAGCCTGGTACTACTACCGGTACCAAAGCAAGAGGACTGGTTATTTATACAAATAATTAAATTAAATCATCTTATAAAAAAGCTGCTTAAATAAATTGAGCAGCTTTTTTATTTTAGGCAACATTCTAAAAAATAACCCTATAAAAAATTGCTGGTAAAAATTTGGGAATCATATACAACTATTGATTATATTGAGTTTGCGAACAATTTCAACAATATCATATTCCAATAGATTTATATTTACCTTCGATACTAAATTTTAATTTATGAAATCATTATTCTTAATTATACTTTCTTCATTTCTGTTTAGTAATATAATGTTTGGTCAGGGAAAGATTGATAGTACTGCTAAACTTGAAGAAACAACTTTTTATGATGGACCTGTTAATAGTTTATTTGCCCAGGGTGTCTTATTAAAGACAAGGTCGAAAAATTATTATGAAATAACAGGAAACCAAAAACAAATAAATAAAGTTCCCAATCCTGCTGTGGAGGTTTACAAAGACAAAAAAAATTATAAATTAGTAATTCAGGGAGTTGAGAAACCTTTTAATGCTATTAAATTACGGGATGTTACTGAGAGTAATATAGAGGGGGATTTTAGGGGATGGGATGGCACTACTTCTTTTAAATTAACGAATGGCGATACATGGGTTCAGGATGAAGTAAAAACATTATTCAGTCCTATTGTATTCAGGCCTGTTGTTTATATTTATACCGGATCATATGGAAGTTATAAAATGAAAGTAGCAGGTGTTGATGAAACGCTTCAGGTAAAAAAGAAATAGTTTTGTAATAATAAAAATCACCTTTACTAAGCATTTCCAAAAAACAAATACGCCAAAATAATTGAAGTAATAATTCCTACAAGATCCGCCAACAACATTGTGCCTATTGCATATCGGGTATTTTTTATAGAGACAGCACCAAAGTAAACGGCAATTACATAAAAAGTTGTATCGGATGATCCTTGTAAAATACAAGACAATCTTCCGGCGAAAGAATCAGGAGAAAAAGTTTTCATCGTATCAATCATCATCCCTCTTGCACCACTGCCGCTAAGTGGTCTTATTAATGCTGTTGGCAGGCCATCAACAAAACGGGTATCAGTACCCATCACAGCAAACAACGTTTTCATCCATTCAATTATAACATCAAAAGTTCCGCTGGTACGCAGCATGCTTATTGCAACAAGCATCCCCACCAGGTAGGGGATAATTTTTACTGCTGTTTCAAAACCACCTTTGGCGCCTTCAACAAATGCATCAAAAATATTTATGTTCTTATAAAGAGCGCCCAGTATTATTAAGAAAAAGATCAGCAAAATTAATCCATTGCTTAACACTCCGGAAAAGGTTTGCACTCCCTGGAAGCTAAGAGATTTAAGATAGATAACAAGCAGCGCAATTATTGCAGAGAGCCCTCCTACCCATAACAATACTACCGGCTGAAGAACATTAATTTTTTGTTTGTACGATACGATGAGCATCGCTGCCATTGTTGCAACAAAAGTTGCTATCATGCAGGGCACAAAAATATCTGTTGGGTTTGCAGACTTTAAAGCCGCTCTTGCAGCAATAATACTTACAGGAATTAAAGTAAGCCCGGATGCATGCAAACACAAAAACATTATTTGTGAATTGGATGCTGTGTCTTTGCTTGGATTTATTTCCTGCAAACTTTGCATTGCTTTTAATCCAAACGGAGTAGCGGCATTATCCAGCCCTAATAAATTGGCTGAAAAATTCATCATCATGTGGCCCATTGCAGGATGGCCTTTTGGAAGATCAGGAAATAGTTTAGAGAAGAAAGGCCCAATAATTTTTGATAATAACCGTATACCTCCTGCTCCGTCAGCAATACTCATAAAACCCATGAATAAAGCCATTATCCCAATAAGATTTATCGAAATATCTACAGCGGTTTTACAAGTTGTAATAATACCATCTGCGCTTTGCTCCCGGTAACTAATAATTTTATTATCAGCGCTTCTTACAATTTTATATTCACCATCCTTATATTCTTTTGAGGCATTTAATGTGCTGATAACATCAGGTGAAAGTGCAGATGAATCAAGCGTTTTTGTTTTGGATGTATCTCCTGATTTACCTACAACCATCCTGCTGTAAATATCTTTTCCGCCAGAAAAATATTGAAATGAGGCAGCAATAATAGCTATGATAATAAACGCTGCCCATATTCTGCTTAATGCCATGTAGTAAAAAGTTTAGGGATTAGAGGTTTAGTGGGTTTAGTAGTTGAAATTAAAAACTAAGATAATAATCCTAAATCATTTTAGAATATAAACTTACTTTTGCCGCTCTTTGTAATATACATCGTACATCGTACATCGTACATCGTACATCAAACATTAAACAACATGGCTTTAAGAGCAGGAATTGTTGGCTTACCCAACGTTGGAAAATCAACTTTATTTAATGCAGTAAGTAACAGCGCAAAAGCACAGGCAAGTAATTACAGGTTTTGTACCATAGAGCCAAATATTGGTTTGGTAAACGTACCCGATGAAAGGCTTGATAAATTGGCAGTATTAGTAAAGCCTGACAGGATAGTGCCAACACAGATCGAGATAGTTGATATTGCAGGTTTGGTAAAAGGCGCCAGTAAGGGAGAAGGCCTGGGAAATAAATTTTTGGCAAACATTCGCGAAGTGGATGCCATTATTCATGTGGTAAGATGTTTTGAAGATGAAAATATTTTAAGAGATGAGGGACCCATTAATCCTATAAGTGATAAAGAAATTATTGAAACAGAATTACAGTTAAAAGATCTTGACAGTGTAGAAAGAAAAATTTCACGTACAGAAAAAATGCTGAAGACAGGTGATGCAAAAATAAAATTGGAATATGAAGTTTTACTTCTTTGTAAACAACATTTGGATAAAGGGAAAAATATACTTTCTTTAAATTTATCTAAAGATGAAAAACTGGCTATCGCAGATAATTTTTTATTAACGGATAAACCCGTTTTATATGTTGCCAATGTAGATGAAGCATCTATGCATACAGGTAATAAATATTCTGATGCGTTAGTGGAAGCCGCTAACGCAGAAAATGCACAGGTTATTATTATGACAAATGCTATTGAAGCACAAATTGCGGAGTTTGAAAACCCTGAGGATAAACAAATGTTTATGGAAGAATATAAAATGAATGAGCCAGCTCTGGACCGGCTGATTCATTCTGCCTATAAGCTTTTAGACCTTTCAACCTATTTTACCGCAGGGGTACAGGAAGTAAGAGCATGGACAATTCATCACGGATGGAAAGCGCCACAGGCTGCAAGTGTTATTCATACAGATTTTGAAAAGGGATTTATAAAAGCAGAAGTTATTTCTTACAAAGATTTTATACAATACAGATCAGAAGCTGCTGCCCGGGAAAACGGAAGATTAAGAATTGAAGGTAAAGAATATCTTGTACAGGATGGAGATGTAATGCATTTTAGATTTAATGTTTAAACGCTAAGCCCGCGCAAATACAGAATGGATATAAATAAAAAGAGACGGAAAATTTCCGTCTCTTTTTACAATTGTATTTGGTTACCGGCATTTGGTCAGCAAAAACATACGGTGATTTTAGAAAAATTAGAAAGAATCCATTTCTGCGGGATTATCATCCCATTCATTTGGGTCCATAAATTTGTTTAAATTCAATAAAACAAATTGTAAGCCATAAGTAAACTTTTGTGGATAAGTCAAAAATCCAACTGTTCAAACCTTGAAGGTTTTTTAAAACCTTCAAGGTTTCTGGAAATTCTTTTTAATCAGCGAGGCTTCTTTCGTTTTTATAGAATTTTCAACAAGCTTATTAATTGTATCAATTTCGCTTTGCGATAAGTATCGCCACTTGCCCGGTGCTATTTCTGATAAAGTAATGTTCATGATGCGGATGCGGATAAGTTTAGTTACATGATAATGTAAAATCTCACACATTCTTCTTATCTGGCGGTTCAATCCCTGTGTTAATATTATTTTGAAAACATATTTACTCTCCTCCTTTACAAAACATTTTTGTGTTACCGTATCTAATATTTTTATTCCATTACTCATGCGCAGTATAAAATCGGGAGTAACAGGTTTATCAACGGTGACGATATATTCCTTTTCATGATTATTACCTGCCCGTAATATTTTATTTACAATATCACCATCATTGGTTAAAAATATCAACCCTTCAGAAGGCTTGTCCAGCCTGCCTATGGGAAATATTCTTTTGGGGTAGTTTATATAATCAATGATATTGTATTTGTCTTTACGGTCTGTTGTACTGCTAACACCAATGGGTTTATTAAAGGCAATGTAAATGGGTTTCTCTTTTGGCTTTAATGGCTTTCCGTCAATTTTAATTACATCATCATAACTAACACGGTTACCTAATTTTGGCAGCTTACCATTTACAGTAACGCTGCCGGCTTCAATTAATTTGTCTGCTTCCCTTCTTGAGCAAAAGCCTGTTTCGCTTATAAACTTATTCAAGCTTATATCATTTCTTACAGCCATAACAATTACAAACTATTTATTTTTTGCTGAATAAAGGAAACAAAAGTACAAGTGAGTTCCGATAATTATCGGAACAACGATGTTTAATTTATATTCAAATGCCCGCTAAAAAATCTTTTGCATTTGTTTTATCTGATAATTTTTTTACTATTCCAGCAACATATATTATATGCTATCACGCAGCGATTTTATTAAAAATACTACAGTAATTGCTGGTGGAATATTAATAGCATATAATAGTTTTGGTAAAAAATTGTCTAACTCTATGATCCAATAATTTCTCAACCCAATACATCCAAATTCAGACAACATTATAACTCAATTTCTTTATCAGCTCTTCCGGCAACTTTGGTAATTTTTTTCTTTCTATTAAAAAAGTAGACAACCCTTCAATGTCTTTAAAGATATTATGTTTCGTCAATGCTCCTTCAAGATAGCCAGAGCCGGAAGTGCCACCAGTTCCGGTTCTCATCCCTATCATTCTGCGTACCATAACTAAATGTTTGTGCCGCCAACCCGCCATCTGATGATCTATTTCAACAAGACTGTCTAATATTTGATAAGATGTTTGAAACACCGGAAAATCCCTATACAACATTATAAATAAACCTGCTCTCATAGCTTTGGCAGACAAACTTGTTTTACTCAACGCAGCCTGTTCTTCATTTAATGTGTTTCTGTTTTCAAAAAAAAGAAGATCAAAGAAATTGATGTTAGTAGCTTCTCTTTCAGTTAATCCATCTTTATAAATTTTTCTGTAATCACTCCAAAAAGGATGCAGATCATTGCCAGTTATATGATAATTTTTCCAGAATTCCTCTTCAAAAAAAGGCATTCTTTCAAGCCAGATATTTATTAATTGGATCACTGATTCTCCGGTTTCTGTTTCATTGATTTTCTGAAAATCGTTCTGCGTAAAACCACCTTCATTGGTACGTTTATAATATCCTTTCTGATGGCGGTCATTAATAGTTAATCCAAGTTTTGCCTCTACCAGCCTGAACTGTAAGCTTTGAAAACCTGAAGAAGGAGTAAGAAGATTTCTGAATTCTAAAAAATCCAATGGGGTCATTGTATCCATCAAGCCAACCTGTTGATTCAACAGTTCAAGTATACGAACGATGCGGTGCAAACGATGACGCACAAGATTCAGGTCTTCAGAATTATCATCAATCTTTTCTTTTTTAAAAACATTACAAACAAATTCCAATTCAAAAATAATTTGTTTAAACCAAAGCTCATACGCCTGGTGAACAATAATAAAGAGCATTTCATCATGCGCCGGCTTATTGAGTTTAAAGCTTTCAGGGTGCTGTGCATCAAGAAGTTTGTTTAGCTCAAGATATTCGCTGTAATACATGGGTTGTTGTTGCATAATTTTCTTTAGTCAAATCTAAATTGATTTTGTTAGTTTTAAGTTGCATAATTATTGTTTAGATTAATAATAAAAAAACTAAACTATGAAACTGTTTTTTTTATACGCAATTATTTTATTGTTAGCATCGTGTAAAAAAGATGATTCATTATCTCCGGCTAATGTAAGTAGTTACAAAGATTCAGCTTTTACAAATAACTTTAAAAGAACTACAGGATGGGTAGCCGGAGATGGTGGTTATTCAATCGCACTTAATAATGGAAATTCGCTTTGGGTTTGGGGCGATAGTCATATTGGATTTTTTGATCCCGTAAGTAAAACAATTCCATGCTTATTTCAGGTGAGAAATGCAGGCCTTGTTATGGGGATCAGTACTCCGCAAAATCAAACAACGCTTATAAGTACGGCAAATCCTGCATCCTGCTTTTATTACGGAAGCGATAATAATTATTGGTTTTGGCCAGGTGCCGGTTATCAAAACAGCGACACAGCATACGTTTTTTTATCAAGGGTAAAGGCTACCGGCAGCGGTGGCTTTGGCTTTACGGGTGTAGATACGAACTACGTAGCGAAAATAAAAATTGCCGATATGACCGTTACAGGATATTCAATTCTTCCACCTAAAAACGGAATTAATTTTAATAACTCGGTTATAAAAGATGGCAGTTATAATTATATATATGGTACTAAGAGCAACGGTTTCGGAAATGATGTTTTTGTGGCAAGATTTCCTTCAGCAAATTTATATGCTCCATGGGAATATTATAGCCCAGCCGGTTGGAACACAAATCTTTCTGCAATTCAAAAAATTTATTCGGAGTTTACTTCTTCATTTAATATTTGTAAAATAAAAAACAAATATGTTTTGATTACAACAGAGTTTAGTGTGGGCTGCGATCAGGGAAAAAATATTTACTCATACACAAGCGACCTACCTTACGGACCTTTTACAAATAAGAAAATAATCTGGACATTGAATGATACACTACAGGGACATTATCCGTTTTTTTATCTTGCCATTGCACATCCTGAATATGATAATAGCAAAGATGAATTGTTGATAACGTATTGCATTAATGGTTATGATAATTGTGTAAATGTCTGTATTGGCGGAAGAAAAAATCCTGATTATTATCGCCCTAAAGCTATCAGAGCACCATTTAAAGTGATAGATGCTTCGTTATAGTTTTAGTTTCTTTGTTTTAATTAAGTATTTCATTTTTCAATAATCTTCTTATTAAAACCAAATGAGAGAACAATATAACTGGAACTATAAAAGATGGCAGCCACACAAAAGGGAAATACAGGACCGCAACATTTGGCTGATCTAATGCAAACTGCTGAAAAGGAAATGGAGCTGAGAGTACTGCATTAACTACAATATTAATCAAAAGCAACAGACATATCACATTCCATATAACCATGAAAGTGTTACTGATCGTACGTTTTATAAACCCAAAATACGTAATGAGAGGGGCAGTTATTCCCGCAATAATATCAAAATTTCTTCCTTCAAATGTCATTAACCGGGGAATGTATTTATAAAGAAAAAGCCACCATAATATTACTTCTACAAAAACCCTAACAACGTGCAATTGAGTTAATATTTTCATAGAAAGACTATCAATAAATTTTCTGCCACTTTGGGTTATAAATAAAATAAGAATATATAAAAATGCAGGTGCCACCATTAAAGCAAATCTCGGAGGCATTGTATTTGTAACCGTATAAAAACGACTAAGCCCTAAAATTGCATGAAGTAATAGCCAGAGAATTATTATTAATGATACTATTGCAACTCTTTTATTAGAAGTATTTTTTTTAACCGCAGCTATAAAAAATAAAAAAGTTACAAGGGTTGTAAAAATAAAAAGCAAGGGAATATAAAAGGGTAAACCGCTAAGCATAATTCTGGTTTGAGACAAAGGTAATTGAAACAGATTATTTATATTTTTCCGGTAACTTCAACAAAATATTTTCATGAATACATTCAAACAACTGGTAACGGAGATAACATTCATCCTTTTTATTAGTACCGGTTTTGCTCAAAACTCTCACCCTTCCTGGAGCCCTCAAAGCAATATTTATGAAGTAAACCTGAGACAATATTCTGCTTCCGGCTCTATAAAAGATTTTGAAAAACATTTACCAAGGTTAAAAAAGATGGGAGTTGAAATTTTATGGTTCATGCCTATTACTCCTATTGGCAAAGAAGGGAGAAAAATGACTGAAGCCGACCTTGGCAGTTATTATGCTGTAAAAAATTATAAAGCTGTGAATGAAGAATTTGGAACAATGGCAGACTGGAAGGCATTGGTAAAACATGCGCACAGCATGGGTTTTAAGGTGATCATTGATTGGGTTCCTAACCATACTTCACCTGATAATGCATGGATTACCAAACACGCTGATTTTTATAAAAGAGATAGCACCGGAAACACAGTATATGATGCTGATTATACTGATACACGAAATCTTAATTATGCAAATATGGAATTGCGTGACAGCATGATTGAAGCAATGAAATTTTGGTTAAAAGAAACAGATATTGATGGTTTTCGTTGCGACCATGTGGATGCAATTCCGGTTGATTTTTGGAAACAGTGTATAAGCGAATTAAAAAAAATTAAGCATGTTTTTATGTTAGCAGAAAGCCAACATCCTGAATTTCATTCAGCAGGATTTGATGCAACTTATGGCTGGGGAGTAATGGAAGGTTGGATACGCTTTTATGCCGGAAAACTTTCATTGGCGCAGGAAGATTCTATAATTAATCATAATATCCAGGTATTTCCTGCAAATGCTTACCGCGTATTTTTTACTACTAACCATGATTGGAACAGTTGGGAAGGGACTGAATTTGAGCGTTACGGAGAGGCATATAAAGCGCTCGCAGTATTTACACAAACGATGTATCAAAGTGTTCCGCTCATTTATAATGGCCAGGAAATTCCTAACAAAAGACGATTGAAATTTTTTATAAAAGATCCGATAGAATGGGGAACTAAACTTGAAATGGCACCGTTCTATACAACTTTATTAAAACTGCGGAAAAGCACGCCTGCATTAGCCGCAGACGCATCATATAAAAAAATAATTACAGCAAATGACGTTGCGATATTTGCATATACAAGAGAAAAACAAGGGCATAAAGTATTGGTGATATTAAATTTTTCAAGGCAACCGCAAAGTTTTACAATAAAAGATAATAGCATCAGCGGGCAGCCCATGAATGTATTTATGGGTGTAAAAGAAAAACTAAGCCGCACCCACGTTTATAGTATTGAACCATGGGGATATATTGTGTACGATTACAAGTAATGTTCTGATGTGATAATGTGCTGATCTGCTAATGTGTATTTAATTACTAAATCATTAGCACATTAGCTAATTATAAAATTAGCTAATCACTACTTCACCATATTTTTTACTTCCTGAAGTTTTAATAAGGCTTCAACCGGGGTGAGGCGATTAATGTCAACAGCTTCTAAAATTTTTCTTATCTCTTCAAATGCCTGTGAGTGTGCATCAAAAATACTAAGCTGCAATTTTGGAGTTGAAAGTTTTTTTACATTTTCACCTATGGAATCGTCTACATGTTTTGTTTCTAATTGCTTTAAAATTTCATTTGCCCTGGAGATCAATGACGGCGGCATCCCCGCCATCTTTGCCACATGAATACCAAAGCTGTGTATACTGCCACCGGCAGCCAGCTTTCTTAAAAAAATAATTTTATTGCCAACTTCTTTATTGGTGACATGATAATTTTTAACACGTGGCAATTTATTTTCCAGCTCATTTAATTCATGATAGTGTGTAGCAAATAAAGTTTTGGGCGCATGTAGAGAAGCATGTAAAAATTCTACAATACTCCATGCAATAGAGATACCATCATAGGTTGAAGTACCACGGCCTATCTCATCCAATAATATCAAACTTTTTGCAGTTATGTTATTTATAATACTTGCGGTTTCATTCATCTCTACCATGAAAGTGCTTTCGCCACTGCTGAGATTATCATTGGCGCCAACTCTTGTAAAAATTTTATCTGTCAATGGAATTTTTGCTTCATCAGCCGGAACAAAACTTCCCATGTGTGTCATTAAAGTTATCAAAGCTGTTTGCCGCAGGATCGCACTCTTACCACTCATGTTAGGCCCGGTTAAAATTATTATCTGCAATGAAGAAGGATCTAAAAAAATATCATTGGGGATATAATTTTCACCCTGTGGTAAATTTCTTTCTATAACAGGATGTCGGCTTTCTTTTAATTCCATTTCATTGCCATCATGCAGTGTAGGTTTTTTATAATTGAACTGCAAAGCATTGGTGGCAAAGCAGCAAAGGCAATCCAGCACTGCCATTACGTGGCCGTTAACCTGCATCGGTGACATGTAATCCTGCAACTCATTTAAAAGCTTTTCAAATATCTGCAACTCTATCAGTAAAATTTTTTCTTCAGCACCCGTAATCTTTTCTTCATATTCTTTTAGTTCCGGTGTAATATATCTTTCTGCATTGGTAAGTGTTTGTTTACGAATCCATTCAACCGGAACTTTTGATTTATGCAAATTGGTAACCTCCAGGTAATAACCAAAAACATTATTGAACCCGATACGCAATGAAGAAATTCCTGTTGCATCGCTTTCCTTTTTCTGCAATTGCAAAAGGTATGTTTTGCCATGTGTTGCAATATTTCGCAGCTCATCCAAACTTTCATCCACATTCATTGCGATCACTTTTCCTTTAAATGTGGCGATGGGAGGATTATCAATTATCTCTTTTACAATTTTATCAGCAATATATTGACAGGGATTTAAAGAATCACCTAACCTTTTCAAATATTCATTTTCAGAATTTTCACACCACGCTTTTATCAATTGCACCTGTTGTAAGCCACGGGCAATTTGTAAGACTTCTCTCGGATTTATTTTTTTAAGAGACATTTTGCTGACTAATCTTTCCACATCACCTGATTGTTTGATGGATTGAGAAATCTTATTTCTTATATCTACTGATTTTATAAAGAACTCTACCAGGTCTAAGCGCTCTTCAATTTTATTTATATTGGTAAGAGGTAGCAGCATCCAGCGTTTCAGTAACCTTGCTCCCATCGGAGAAACAGTATTATCTAAAACTTTTAATAAAGAATTATTCCCTTCAACACCACCAAGGAGCTCAAGATTGCGGATCGTAAAACGATCCATCCATAAATGATCAGCCTTATCAATTCTTTGTAAAGATGTTATATGCTGCAGGTTGGGATGCTCGGTATCTTTTAAGTAATGGAGAACAGCACTTGCTGCTATAATACCATCATGGAGATCTTCCACCCCAAAACCTTTTAAACTTTGTGTGCCAAAATGTTTTAGTAAACTTTCCTTAGCGTAGGCTTCTGTAAATATCCATTCATCTAAAGTGTAGGTATAAAATTTACTTCCGAAATAATTTTTAAAATGTTTTTGTTGATTCCTTTGAAATACAATTTCTGCCGGCTGAAAACTTTGCAATAATTTATCTGCATATTCCATATCGCCTTCAGCAATAAAAAATTCTCCTGTAGAAATATCTAAAAAAGCAAGTCCAAACTTTTCTTCATTGAAATGCATACCACATAAAAAATTATTCCGATTATGCTCTAATAATTTATCATTGGTTGCCACACCTGGAGTTATTAATTCTGTAACGCCACGCTTTACAATTCCTTTTACAAGTTTTGGATCTTCTAACTGGTCGCAGATGGCAACACGATATCCCGCTTTTACCAGTTTGTGCAGATATGTATCCAATGCATGATGAGGAAAACCGGCAAGCTCAGAGGCAGTTGGAGAATTATTATTACGCTTGGTTAATGTGATGCCCAACACTTTGGAAGCCGTTACAGCATCAGCGCCAAACGTTTCATAAAAATCACCAACACGAAACAACAAAATAGCATCAGGGTATTTAGCCTTGATGGCATTGTGCTGTAACATCATTGGAGTATCTGCAGATTTAGTCATGTTATCAGTCGGCAATAGTCAATGGTCAATTGATGATTGACTTATTGAACAAAAATAAGGTTTTACCATTGTTGCTATAAAGGTTTGTATTCATTGAATTACTTTTGCCGTAAGTGAATTTTTAGATGAAGAAACTTAGCATGGATGAACTGGACCGGAAGACGGTTGATGAATTTAAACGTTCAGAAAAATTTCCTGTAATTGTTGTTTTGGAAAATATCCGCAGTATGCATAATGTAGGAAGTGTATTTCGCACTGCCGATGCTTTTTTAATTGAAGCCATTTATATTTGCGGCTATACAGCACAGCCGCCCCGTAAAGAAATTGATAAGACTGCACTTGGCGCTACAGAAACCGTAAACTGGAAATATTTTATTTCTTCCAAAGAAGCAATTGAAGAATTAAGAAAAAATGGTTATAAAATTTTTGCAATTGAGCAGGTTGATAAAAGTATTTCTTTAGAAAAATTCAGCGAAGAAAATAATGGTAAAGTGGCTTTGATATTTGGCAACGAAGTTAGCGGTGTAGAAGCAGATACAATCTCTTTTTGCGATGGATGTATTGAGATACCGCAATTCGGGATGAAGCATTCTCTAAATATTTCTGTGGCTGTGGGTATTGTATTGTGGGAGATTGTAAGAAGAAATATTAAAAGAATTTTGTAAATTTATCGTATGGATACAATCATAGTAAAACCGAGGAGCAGTGAGGAATGTAAAGAAGTAATCACATTATTACGCAACCTCAACATTAAAACAGAAGTTTATAAAGAACGTTCAAAAGATAAAATATTAAAAAGTATAGAAAACGGTGCTAAAGAAGCTGCTTTGTTCTTAAAAGGAAAAATACAATTACAGGATGCAAAAAGCTTTTTAGGTGAATTATAAAATTTTACTTACTTCTGAATTTAAAAAAGAAATAAAACATCTTTCCAAAAAATATCCTTCTTTATATAAGGATTTTGAAATCTTCATAAAACAACTTTCGCATGATCCCCTTCAGGGAACTACAATAGGTAAAAATTGTTATAAGGTGAGGTTAGCCATTTCCAGCAAAGGAAAAGGCAAAAGCGGAGGTGCCCGGATAATTACTTATATCCAAATATTAGCAGAAACAGTTCTTCTTATAAGCATCTACGATAAGTCAGAAAAGGCAACAATTACTGACAAAGAAATTAATGACCGATTAAAAAGATTCCTAACTTGATAAAGCATTACCTTTCTCTTGTAAAATTTTCTCATACCATTTTTGCGATGCCCTTTGCATTGATTGGATTTTTTATCGCTATAAAAGATCTTAATTATATTCCTTACTTAAAAATTCAAAGAAATTTTATTCAAACTGAATGGCAAAAATCTTCTGTTTATTTGTTCCATAACTGGTACATTTTTATTCTTGTAATTCTTTGTATGATCTTTGCCCGCAGCGCTGCTATGGCGTTCAACCGCTGGCTGGATAAAAAGCATGATGCTTTAAATCCACGAACTGCAATAAGGGAAATTCCTTCAGGAATTATTACTTCTAAAAATGCAATGCTGTTTGTAATTTTTAATTGCATTGCTTTTATTACCTGCACATATTTTATTAATCCTGTTTGCCTGTATCTTTCTCCGGTAGCATTATTTGTTATTTTATTTTACAGTTATACAAAACGGTTTACACCATTGTGCCATCTTGTGCTGGGACTGGGTTTGAGCCTGGCACCCATCGGCGCTTATCTTGCCGTTACAGGAAAGTTTGAACTGTTGCCAATTTTATTTTCGTTTACTGTTTTGTTTTGGGTGAGTGGCTTTGATATTATTTATGCCTTGCAGGATGAAGAATTTGATAAGGCAAATAATTTATATTCTATTCCTTCTGTATTGGGAAAAACAAAAGCATTAAGGGTTTCGGAACTATTGCATTTGTTAAGCCTGGCCTGTGTAATTACAGCAGGAGTGTATGGGCATTTTTCATGGTTGTATTGGATGGGCGTTTTAGTTTTTGGCGGCATGCTTATTTATCAGCATTCATTGGTAAAACCAAATGACCTGAGTAAGATCAACATTGCATTTATGACCGCAAACGGAATTGCTTCTGTAATTTTTGCAATCTTTGTTCTATTGGATTTATTTATCACTAAAATAAAAATTCCCCTTTAGGGGTTAGGGTATGGCAAGAATTCTTTGTATTGATTATGGCGGAAAACGAACAGGCATTGCCGTTACTGACCCTTTGCAAATAATTGCCACAGGCCTTACAACAGTTGATTCCAAAGAACTGATCTCATTTTTAAAAAAATATTTTTTGCAGGAAGAAGTTGAGCTGATAGTAATCGGAGAACCAAGAAATTTAGATGATTCAGATACGCATGCTACACCTTTGGTGAAGGAAGCTATAAAAAAATTAAATAAAGAATTTCCACTGATACCGATAAAAACAGTTGATGAAAGATTCACTTCTAAAATGGCAAAGCAGGCAATGATAGATATGGGTATGAAAAAAAAAGACAGGCAAAATAAAAGAACAGTAGATGAAATTGCTGCTACGATGATGTTGCAGGAATATCTGCAATTCCATAGCCATTGAAGTAAAAATTTGTAACCGCTATATCTTAAATTTGCGTTTTTATTTGTTAATCAAAACTCTCCCTTTAGGGAGTTGGAGGGTATATATGATTCTTCCTATTGTTGCTTACGGTTCACCGGTTTTAAGAAAGATTTGTGAAGACATTTCACCTGATTATCCGCAACTGGATAAACTGATCGAAGATATGTGGGAAACAATGTATAACAGCAAGGGCGTGGGCTTAGCAGCTCCGCAAATAAATAAAGATATCAGGTTGTTTGTAATGGATAGTGTTCAGATTATTGAAAGCCTTGACGATGAAGAAAAAAAAGAATATCCAAATGATGACGGTTATAAAGGAGTTTTTATCAATGCTGATATCTCATCTGTAAACGGCGAAGATTGGGCCTACAACGAAGGTTGCCTCAGCATTCCAAAAATAAGAGAAGATATTTTTCGCAGGGAAGAAGTAACAATAGATTTTGTGGATGAAAATTTTCAACCTCTTACAAAAACATTTAATGGAATTACTGCCCGGGTTATATTACATGAGTATGATCATATTGAAGGGAAATTGTTTATTGATCTGCTGATACCGTTAAAAAGAAAGTTACTCAAACGCAAACTGGACGATATCACAAAGGGAAAGATCAATGTTGATTATAAAATGATTTTTTCTAAATAATATTCTCACCAACCCTTCATCATTTTATATTCTAAATTTGCAGCATGTTTAAAAACATCTTTGCTTCCTTTATTTTTTTTTGCCTGTTATCCTTCCTGCACAAAATAAAAATGATACCATTGTAAATATTGAAGGAAGATTTATTACACTTTCTACAGTAGTTGTAAATAATAAAATAAATATTCCGGCATTATTGAAAGGGTGAGAACTGATACAACTTTTTATAAAGCTTACAGCAACGCTTTTTGATTTTGTAAAATAAAAATGCATGCCAACCATTCATTTATTTGTAAAAGGAAAAGTACAGGGAGTTTTTTATAGGGCAACAGCTAAAAAAATTGCGGATAAACTTAAGCTTACGGGCTGGATAAGAAATACAAAAGACGATGATGTAGAAATAAGTGCTACAGGTGATGAAGAACAATTAAAACAGTTTATAAACTGGTGTAAACAAGGACCTGAAAAAGCAAAGGTTGAAGATGTAATTGTTGCGGAGGAAGGGGAAAAATTCTTTACTGATTTTGAAATTGTAAGGTGACAGGAGAAAAGCGAAATCGTTCAAATACACTTCCTTCCTGATTAAAAAATTTTTGTACTAATTATAATTATTTAAATGCGCATTGTAATAATTTAAGAAACGCACAATATCTTTTTCACTTTTAAAATTGATGGTATTTTCTTTGAGCCACACATTATAAGAAGATGATGATGATGGAAGATAAAAAAAAATATTTTCTTTGTTCAGTTTTTTGATACATTCCAATTTTTCATTTGATTTAATAAAATAGATGATAACATCAGTAAAATAATAGTTTTTTGAGGTGTGAGATGGGGATTCTTCAGAAGCAAGCTTTCGCATTGTATATTTCAACAACTGGTATTTCCCAAAATTCAAGGC
>JANXQO010000119.1 GCA_025353485.1 Chitinophagales bacterium | reverse complement strand
AGTGTGGCAACAGCTTTTTAAGATCAATCTTCATTAATATTTATTTTCTGTAATGAGCGGCAATTTAAAGTTATTTTAGTGATTGTAATAATATATGGCTGGCACTACCTTAATTTTGGATATTTTTTAGAATATTTTTTTTATAAATTGCCTGTAACTATTTTACTTATGCGCCTGTTTAGATTTTTATCAAAATTTACATTTATCTGCAACATTGCTTTTCTCCTGTTTGTTTTTTTTAGATGGATTGAAATGAAAAAACCTGTTACCGGCAGTGGCGATAGAGTAATAGCTCTCCCTTTTTTAAAGGACCTGGTTATTACGTTAGGCTTTAGTGCAATCATTATCAACCTGCTGATGAATATTTTTTATTTTATTTTTTTAATAAGGGGCAAGCTAAAAAATATAGCTGTAGGGTTGCCGGTCATTAATTTTATGTTTCTCCTTTTGCAAATAGCTTATTTCTTTTTTTATTAAATAATAAAAATGATACATAACATTTTAAAAGATAAGGCTACAAAATTATTTGTGATCTTCTCAGCCTTTTTTGTTGCCAATGCATTAATTGCCGAATGCATCGGCGGTAAAATTTTTTCGCTTGAAAAAGTATTTGGATTTAGTCCTTCGCATTTTAGTTTGTTTGGCCAAAAAGATCTTGCATTTAATTTAACCTGTGGTGTATTACTATGGCCTTTGGAATTTATTATGACAGATATCGTAAATGAATATTACGGGCCTAAAGCAGTGCGAAGAATATCCTACATTGCTGTGGCTTTGATAGGGTATGCATTTTTAATGTTCTATCTGGCTATACATATTCCCCCGGCAGATTTTTGGATAACAAGCGGTGTAACAAGCGGTGTGCCTGATATGCCAAGCGCATTCAATTCTATATTCGGACAGGGAATGTGGATCATCTTTGGAAGTCTTGTTGCATTTTTAGTAAGCCAGATAGTTGATGTAACCGTGTTTCATAAAATAAAAAAAATTACAGGAGAAAAAAAAGTATGGTTAAGGGCTACTGGCTCTACATTAATTTCTCAATTAGTAGATAGTTTTATTGTTTTATTTATTGCATTTAAATTAGGAAAGGATTGGAGCTGGCAATTGGTGCTTGCTATTTGCATGGTGAATTATGGATATAAATTTACGATGGCAATTATATTAACGCCTTTAATTTATTTAGTTGAACATCGTATAGAAAAATATGTTGGAAAAGATAAGGCACGCCAAATGAAGCTGGCAGCAATGGGGCAGGAAGATGATGGATTTGAAAACATTCCTGCGGCGGGGTAGATGATGTACGATGTATGAAGTAAGATGTATAAAAATCAATTCAGGCGTGGTTATTTTTTATAAAGCCTGCAACGATTTTATCAATTGGGAGTGTTACACTATCGGCTGAGAATAAGTCCCAGTTAATAAAGCGGAAGGTCTCTATTTCTTTTTCTTTTGCATAGATATTTAATTCGCGTTCATCAAAATCAAATTCCTTTGTTCTTAATGGGGCCACAATTGGTTCAAGCGCTTTAGCGTAATAATAAATAGATATGATCTGGTCAGCAGGATTAAAAGCGCTTTTCTGAAAAAAATCTGTTGTATAAATATGATCGCCAACCTCCACTCTTAAATTCATTTCTTCAATAAATTCTCTTTGCAAACAATCTCTTGTACCTTCTCCGGGTTCTAATCCGCCACCCGGAAATTTTGTATAATAATTATCCCGGATAAATTCATCACTTACCAATACCTGCTTTTGTTCATTGATAAGAATACCATAAACACGGATATTGAACATTAACGAAGTTTAAAAAGTGTAAGAGATTTAAAATATTCAATTCGTTTAAAGAATGGGCAATTCTATTTCTCCTTTAAAAACAAAATCTGCGGGGCCATTAAGCCAAATATTTTCAAAATGATTGTCATCTTTTTTATCAAATTCAACACTTAAAATTCCACCGGGAGTTTTCACATCTACACGGTTAAAACCATTATCGTTATGTGCAGAAACCAGGGCAGAAGCGGTTACTCCCGTTCCGCAACTTAATGTTTCATCTTCCACACCACGTTCGTAAGTACGTACATAAATTTTATCATCATTTAATGTTTCAACAAAATTTACATTAATACCTTCCTTCTCAAAATCCTTACTGTAACGGATCATTCTTCCGCCGGTTTTTACATCCATCGCCATTACATCCCTGATATGCTTTACATAATGCGGTGAGCCGGTATTTAAAATAAAATGATTGGAATGAACTTCTACATAATTTACATCCTTCATTTTTAACCGTACTTCATCATTCATATCAATGTGAGCTTTGTGTTCACCATCTGCTGCTATAAAATGATATTTACTTTTATGTATGCCCATTTTAGCGGCAAACCTAACCATACACCTTCCTCCATTTCCACACATGCTTCCTTCCGCACCATTTGCATTGTAATATTTCATTTCAAAATCAAAACCTTCTTTAAGGTTTAAAAGCATTATCCCGTCAGCGCCAATTCCGAAGCGCCTGTCGCAGATAAATTCAATTTGCTTTTTACTCAGGTCATAAATGTTTGTCCTGTTATCAAACAAAATAAAATCATTGCCTGTACCCTGGTATTTATAAAATTCTATTTTCATTTTTACATATTTGAATCTGCAATTATTGCTAATGATTGTTTAATTAAATTTTCCACAGCTAATGCGCCATCTTTTGAAAATTGTTTACTTATCCGATTAGCTACTATGGCATTCAGACTTATACAATGATGACCTAACGTTTTACCTAAACCATAAATTGCAGAGCTTTCCATTTCAAAATTAGAAATACGGTGATTGCCGAAATGAAAAGTAGAAAGCATATCAACCAGTTGAGGATAAGCAAGCCCGAGCCTCAATACTCTTCCCTGTGGACCGTAAAAGCCGGGACAGGTAACGGTTATACCCTGGTGATACTCTTTTACAAAATGTTTTAAAAGAGATGCGCTTGCCATATAAATGTATGGTGCAACATTGCCGGATGTAAGTTGTGTATGTGTTTTAAATGCATGGATGATCTGTTTTTCTTCTTCATTATTTTCTGTGCGATAAAAATTCATCAGGTTATCCAGACCAAGCCCATGTGTGCCGGCAACAAAACTATCAACAGGAATTTCTTTTTGTAAGGAACCTGATGTGCCAAAGCGAAAAATATTTAATGAAGTAAGATCAGGTTTGATTGTTCTTGTTTCAAAATTAATATTTACCAAAGCATCCAATTCATTTAATACAATATCAATATTATCAGGACCGATGCCGGTGCTTACAACGGTTATTCTTTTTTTACCAATGTATCCTGTATGTGTATTGAACTCCCGGTGATGAAGTTTGTATTCTATTGTATCAAAATGTTTGCTTACCTCTTTCACACGATCCGGATCGCCAACAGTTATAATGTTGTTGGCAATTTCTTCCGGCCTTGCAGCAAGATGATAGATGGCACCACGATCATTGATAATTAATTCTGATTCGGCTATCATTTGCATGTCTCTTTATATTTTAAACCAATGAAGGTATAAAATTCGTTCAAATCGTTTTAATTCGTGATTTAATTTGTTTATTTTTGCGACCATTAAAATGGTCCTGTGGCCGAGTGGCTAGGCAGAGCTCTGCAAAAGCTTCTACATCGGTTCGAATCCGGTCAGGACCTCAAACTCAAGCCAGACCTTGAAGGTTTGTAAAACCTTCAAGGTCTTTTAAAACCTCACCCTAAATCTCCCGATATTTTATCGGGAGACTTTTTTGAGAATATGATTCTAAAGATTTTTAAATGGATTGGGATTGCTGCATGCATTGTTTTAATCATCGCCTGCTTTCTTCCCTGGACCTATTATGCTGATATAAATAAAACCTTTACCGGTTTTTTTTCTGAACAAAATATTTATGGAAAACCGGGAAAATTTCTTTCTTTTTTTGCTGTTGCTTCAATAATTTTTATTTTGCTGCAAAAGGTGTGGGCTAAAAGAGTTCATTTATTTTTATCTGCATTAACGGTAGGTTATGCAATCAAAACTTACATTCTTTTTACATCCTGTTATAACGCTTATTGTCCTGATAAAAAGATCGGTGTTTATTTAATGATGATATGTTGTGTTGTTATTTTAATTGTGGCAATTTTTCCGGATCTGAAATTGAAAAAAAATCCCGGCAATTAAAAGCCTCACCCTCGTTCCCTCTCCTTTTGGAGAGGGAGGCCAAGCAGAATTTATCTATCGGCTTTTGTACTTACCTATCTACTCCATAATTATTGCTGAACAAATATTCGTTAACTCATGTGAAAGATGCGAAGCTCATAAAAGTTATGAAGTACCGCTCCTTCTCCATGAGGAGAAGGAGATGGAGGATGAGGCCTATTGAGGCCTCCCCAAACCCCCGGTGGAGGGGCTTGCTAACTCACAAAGCCGTACATTATAAAACGAGGTTTATAATTGAATTCGATTATAAATTTTAAAGTTTTAGTAACGGCCAGCTGTGCGTTAGCAAGTCCTCCCTTCGGGAGGATTTAGGTGGGCTGTGTTGGTTTAAAACTATCCTTCAACGTCACCGTTCTATTAAAAACCAACTTCTCTTTTGTAGAATCTTTATCTAAACAAAAATATCCTTTACGAATAAATTGATAAGGCGTATTTGGTTGCGCATCTTTAAGCGATGGCTCCATGTATGCTGTAATTGTTTGCAATGAATGCGGATTGATATACTCTTTAAAATCACCTTCTTCACTTTGAGGGTCTTCAACTTTAAAAAGCCTTTCGTACAAACGCAGCTCTGCAGTTGCTGCATGAGAAATGCTAACCCAATGAATAGTTCCTTTTACTTTAACGCCTGAAGTATCATGCCCACTGTGGCTTTCAGGGAGATAACTGCAACGCAGTTCTGTAACATTTCCTGCATTATCTTTCACTACCTCATCACACTTAATAATGTATGCACCTTTCAATCTTACCATTCCACCGGGAAATAATCTAAAGAATTTCTTCGGCGGATTCTCCATAAAATCTTCCTGCTCTATGTACAACTCTTTGCTGAAGGGAACTTGACGGGTTTGTGGTTTGTAGTTTGTAGTTTGTAGTTTGTCTGTATCAGCGGTTTCTTCTATATCTAATAACTCAAAATCATTGTCATCATTTCCATTACTTACATAGTTGTAGTTCGTAATCACCACCCTCATTGGCTCTACCACTACCATTCTTCTCAACGCTTTTTTATTAAGATCTTCCCGTACACAAAATTCCAGCAGACTTAAATCTGCAACATTATCTCTCTTTGCAATGCCAACCCTGTCGCAAAAATCTCTAATGCTTTCAGGAGTGTAGCCTCTTCTTCTGAAAGCGCTTATCGTCGGCATTCTCGGATCATCCCAGCCATCAACATGTTTTTCATTTACTAATTGGAGCAGCTTGCGCTTGCTCATCACCGTATAACTTAGGTTGCGTCTTGCAAACTCGTATTGCTTGCTGGGAAATATTTCCAGCTTCTCAATGTACCAGTCGTACAACTCACGGTGGGGGACAAACTCCAACGTGCAAATGCTGTGCGTTATCTCTTCAATAGAATCACTTTGACCATGAGCAAAATCATACAGCGGGTAAATGCACCAGGTATCTCCTGTGCGGTGATGATGAGCATGTTTAATGCGATACATCACGGGGTCTCTCATCAGCATGTTCACATGAGCCATATCTATCTTTGCACGCAGCACCCTTCCACCATCCAAAAATTTTCCTGCTTTCATTTCTTCAAACAGTTGCAGGTTCTCTGCAATGCTGCGGTTGCGAAATTTATTTTCAACACCCGGCTCAGTAGGCGTACCTTTTTCTTTAGCCATCACTTCGGCGCTGCTGTCATCCACATAAGCAAGCCCTTTGTTTATCAGCTTTACCGCAAATTCATACAACGTATCAAAATAATCCGACGCATACAATTCATTCTTCCACTCAAAGCCCAACCAGCGCACATCCTCCTTAATGCTCTCCACGTATTCCGTTTCTTCCGTTACGGGGTTGGTATCATCAAAGCGAAGGTTAGTATAGCCGCCATATTTTTTGGTAAGCCCGAAGTTGAGGCAAATAGCCGTAGCATGCCCCATGTGCAGGTAGCCATTAGGCTCCGGCGGAAAACGGGTAACAATTGTTTTGTATTTCCCTGCCTTCAGATCCGCTTCAATAATTTCCTCGATAAAGTTTAAGCTTTTTTCTTCCATGCCGCAAAGATAAGGCGGGGCTGTGAGCAGTAGAAATTTTATGAACTTCAGTTCCGGCTAACCGCTGCAAGTACGGCGCAGAAGCCTTTGCACAAGAGCCTCACCGGGCTTTCCGCTTTTATCCGGCAGCCAGCGGACAATATTAACTCTATGAATTTAAAGGATACATGTTTTCACAACCAGCTATTTATTCTGTAGTTTAGCAAATATCTAAAGGTTGTTATTTTAAATAATATCAATTCTAATGCTTCAGAAATTTAAATATGTGTTTCCATACATTACCACTTTTCTAATTTTTTTAGGTAGTCTACGGTTAATAATATTCTATTCGTTTTTTAATATTAACATTATTGATTTTTTAGAGTTTCCAGAAATTCTAACTTCTTTTCTTGATAATACGATAGGAATGGCTTTAGTATATAGCTTATTTTATTTCATTGCAGAGTCTTTTATGGAGCCATATAAAATAAATGAAGCAGGAATTTTACGCAGAAAAAATTTTATTGAAGGATCAATAAAACATCGGATAAAAGATTTTTTATTTGATGATTGGCTTATAACAGTTGTTGGTATTTTCTTATTTACTTTAGTTGGTTTGAATGATATAATTAAGCGTCATTTTGATACGCCTTTTTTAATTGTATTTATTATTCTAATTGTTCTAAGTATATTTTTTAGATATGTTGAACGAGTTTTTCAATTTCGTGAAGAATATTCAGTGGGTCATGCCAAGCCACTTACCATTTCAACGATTATCTATTTTGGATCTTGGATTGTCCTGACAACGATTTTCAATACATTAAGTAATGCACAATCTATAAAATATTTTAACGGGTATAAAAAAGTAAACATAGCTTTTATTGATAGCACATTTTTTAAAACAGATTCAAATAATTTTTATATTGGCAAAACAAGTAATTACGTTTTTATTTATCATAAAAGTCAAGACAGTACAGAGGTCTATAAAGTTAGTGATATAAAAAGACTATCGTTTAGACCGAAATAAGGATAGCCCCAATTAGCCTTCGTTTGTAACCTACCGTGTACCCACATCTTTTTTTAGCTTTGCGGTAAAAATATAATTATGTCCACACATCAATTTTTATTTAATCCTGATTTCACTAATTGTTTTAAAGATAAACGATTAGAAAAAAGGGGGTTCAGTTCTTCCGAAGCCTGACCAATAATATTTCTCACAGTATCCGAAACGGTACAAAATGCAATGCAGAGCAAAAAGCTTTCTACCGTTTTATAAACAACAAAAAAGTGACTGAAGAGAAACTTATTGATGAGCTGACTGAACGCACAGGCAAGCTATGTAAGAATAGAATTGTATTAGCCATACAGGATACTTCAGAGATAAATCTTACTTCACATCGTAACCGGCTAAAACCAAATACGGGCTTGGGAAGATTAGATGATGCCAAAGGTAATATTGGTTTCAAACTTCATCCCACATTGGCAGTTTTATCCCCTGCCGTGTCTCCCTACGAGCCATGTGTGTGGCGGGACACGGCTGTGCAGGGTCATTACATCGCCGGGTCTTGCTCTGCTCTATGCTTTGAGTAGAGACACGGCTAAGGATTAGTGTTTCTACTGAGGGAT
This sequence comes from Chitinophagales bacterium, assembly GCA_025353485.1. Taxonomy (GTDB): domain Bacteria; phylum Bacteroidota; class Bacteroidia; order Chitinophagales; family Chitinophagaceae; genus Ginsengibacter. The sequence continues at coordinate 16,218 of JANXQO010000119.1, read as the reverse complement.
TTTTTATTATCTTGATAAAAAATTAACTATATGAAAAAATATGCACTTGTTGCATTTTTATTTATTGGCTGTAACCAAAATCAAACAGAAAATACCAATAAACCACAATCTGAAGTATCAACTAATAAATATATTTCTTCAGAACGGCAACCCTTGTTAGTGAATATAAATGCATTAATATTAAAAAGCCCTAGAGAAGTATCAAAGTTTTTAGGAAAACCAAATAAGGTAATAAAAAATTCTAAGGATAGTCCGAATAGCGTTGTAAACCCAACGGAGATGCATTACGATAAGGATAGTATAACGGTTTTTTATACTAAATATGATATTGCTTATTGGTTTGAATTTGATAATGTTAGGAACTATAGTATCACTAATTTACCGGAAATATTTGGTCTTTCAAATCGAGTGCCAACAACAACAGGCGATGGTTATATTTGGTTTCAGAGTGTTTATCCATACATAAAAAATGTTTCTTTTACGCCGCAAAAATCTAACCCGTCTAAATTAGAGTGGGCAATAGTTGAAGTGGATGAAAAAGATTTACCTATGAATTCTTTTAGATAAAAAAAAGCCCGCAGCTATTCCCTCAAACTAGTCCTCGTTTGTAACGAGGACTTCTAAAAGATTATCCTAAAAGCAAAGCACAATTCTTTTTCCTTTACCTGGATTTTGTATTTTCATTTTTTTGTTAAACTAAAATTTATTTGTGATGAAACTTTTTATGTTGCTGATCGGTTGTACCCGCAACTAGTCTTTATCTGATAGCTTTTTGCTCACATCAATGGAGTAGATATTACAATCTGTGCCGACATTAACCTTTACACAATTGGTCAAGTAAATATATTTTCCTTCCCCCGCCGTGTCTACCTACGAGCCCACTGCTGTCCGTTGTTTGTAACTACGGACTTATAAATTACAAACTCAAATGCAGTTTGTGCACTTTGTTGGCTTTCTATCAACAATAATTCGTAGTATCTTTATAAAACAATGCCGGATGCCATTACCATATCGCCAAAAATTCAAAGCGGAGAACCTGTGTTTACCAACACGAGAGTTCCTGTAAAAAATCTTTTTGATTATTTAAAAGCAGGGCATGCGTTAAATGATTTTTTGGAGGATTTTCCCCCCTTTATGGTGCAAGGTTGCCGTCATCTATCCCCTGCCGTGTCTCCCTACGAGCCTTGTGAGTGGCGGGACACGGCTGTGTAGAGTTGTAACATCGCCGTGTCCTGCTCTGCTCTATGCTGTGAGTAGAGACACGGCTAAGGATTAATATGTATAAATCAATTATAAAAGTTAGCATTGGATTATTATTTTGTGTTTTTAGTTTCAATACTAAATCGCAACCAAAAAGTTATCATACTGATTACCATATTGGGTTATCTGTTTCTTTGCCTTTTACACCTATAAGTCAGGAAAGAGTAAAGCTTATAGAAAATGGAATGAATGATATTACAGGCACAGATAAGAAAAAGCTACTCCTGGTTTTTTTAATTAATGATAAGGATTATCCAAATATTCAAGTTTATTTCCAAGCCATACCTACTCTAAATAATACTTCATTTGATAATATTGTGAAGACATTTAAAGAAACGATTTCTGACCCAGAAACTATTAATTGGGCTAAAAAAAAGCTAACTCCTTTAATGAAGATTGTAAAATTAGAGTCAGGGAAGCCTTTAGTAAATTATGACAAAAAAATGTATCTATATATTATGAAAGCAAATACCAAAGATTATGGCACGTTAGTTAACATATATGGATTTTTTGCTTTAAGGAATGGTTTAGCTTCAATTAGTTTTGTTTGTAAAGAAATTGAAATAAAAAATTATACCAATATAATTTATAGCTTGTTTGAATCTGTCAATATTGACAAAGATTATATTCATAACTAGTAACTTCAGCCATCGCAGGTGTTCCCACGCTATCCTTAGTATCATAAAATAATAAAAGTACTGCTGTCCGTAGTTTGTAACTACGGATTAATAAACTAGTGGCTTTTATGAGCAGTAATTTGTTTGTAACTTTACTTACCTTAACTGAATGAATAAAAAGCAACGGCTAAAAAATGAAGCAGAGTATGAGTTGTGGATAGAAAAAGCAGATGGTAGAAGAATTTATTCATTTGAAATAAATGGAAAGCTAGGTTGGAAGGCTAAGTATTTAAAAGAAGTGGATAGAGAAGAAGTTACTTTAAAATTTTGGCAGGAAGTTTATGACCAGAATAATATTTTAAAAGAAATCCATGAAAAATATCCTGTTGATACAGGACACAAAAAAATGTAACCATGATAACAAAAAAAATAATAGTAGATAAATTACTGGCATATCTTCAACACCGCATGTCTTTGACTGACCTGGTTGATTGGGCAGAAAAAAATCTTATGAAAGGAGATTATGAAGACGATAATTCTCATGCTATCAGAAACACACTTTCACATTTGGGAGTAGCTGATGTAAAAGCTTTTGGTCTTGAGTGGAAAGATTGTGAAACCATAATGGAGAATCTTGGCTTTAAATTAGAAGTAAAAGCTTTAGCAGTTGTTTAATTTTTATTTCTACCTCCAATCCCAAACCACCACATTCCATTCATCCGAAGCATCCCTGTAAGTGTATATGGTAGTAAAGCCAACTTTTTCATGTGCTTTTTGTGACCGCAAATTCTTTGTTGATATTTCTGTAACCAGCAATTGATATTTATCAGTGTAAATTTCTTTATGCTTTTGAAAAAGCATTTTAAAAATTCCTTTTCCGCGATAAGCTTTATCTATGCAAACCTGCCCCATAACATAATATGAATAAGAGGAGAGGGGTTTGTTTTTGTAAAGTATCGTTTCAAGATTATCAATCATCATCTTCAGGTCAGGATGAAAACTGCTCACTTCAATTGGCGTTACCAGAGCATACCCAATAACTGTATCATCATCTTTTACAATTATGGAGGGTGCAATGTTATGCATCTGTTGCAATAAAGAAACCGGGTACAGCCATGAAACAAAACCTTCGTCATCCTGAACCTGTTTTGATATATTGGCTTTCAGATTTTGTTGATTCATTTTGTGTATCTGAATTATTTCATCATCTGTTGTTACTTCTGTTGCGCAGATCATATTTAATTATTTTTTTTTCTTCAAAACTCCTTTGGCAATTTCGCTTACTGCCTGTTAAGCATTGCCGTAAAAATAAATGTTTATTTTGTTTACTAATAATAGATATTCAACATCCCTTACATTAGCATAAAATTTTATTATGCCTTTCCTAAACTTCAATTCAAAAAAGACCATACAAATATGGGATGGCGTTAGCGGCGCTTTCTTTCATTCTGACCAGCTGATGTTTGGCTACCTTACAATTACCAAAGACACTGTTGTACCCGAACATCAACATCACCATGAGCAATGGACACATATGATTGAAGGTAAATTTGAGTTCACAATAAATGGTGACACACAAATATTGCTGCCGGGAATGGTTGCGCATATACCATCTAATACTCCACACTCCGCAAAAGCAATTACAGAATGTAAAGTGATAGACTGCTTCTTCCCCGTAAGAGAAGATTTTGTTGCATTGGAGGAAAAATAATTTTAGCCCTGATTAAGTAAATTAATTTTTAGTTGCATTAAAAACTGCGAATACAGAATTTTTGTTTTGTAATATTTGATAAAATTCTTCCAGGTAGCTGGTAACTATTCTTTTTGTTTTTACATTAAGAAAAGAAAAGTCCTTTATGTAAAGCATGATGCTTTCTTTTTTTTCTTTAAAAACTGTAAGAATTTGCATTAATTCATCTATGGGGCGAGCCTCTCCTCTATATACTCTCTCCTTTACTGATGTGTTTCCAAATTGCTCAGCGGGTACTGCATAAGGGGCATCTACAATACCGGTATAATCAAAATCGTAGGGCACAACATAAGGGCTGGCAAGCGTATCATTTTTTGGCGCCATTAATTTTATATTATGGTAGTTTACAATTGACCAGTCAGTGTTTCCTATCATGTATTCAAATATACTTACCAGCGTCATTTGTTCACGGTTGGTAGTTGCGGGTATAAATCTCCCGTTTTTAATTTCTATACAATTGTTCCTTTTAGCCATGTCATTTACATCTTCAATAAGAAAGGCATATTGAGTATACGGCTTCATTTTTTGTTTACTGTCTTTATAAGTAACATGCAATAATCTTACACGAAAGCTCATGTTGGAAATAAAGTTATATATCTTATAAATAAGATATTCTTTCAGCAATAATTCTTCATCTGCGGCGGTGCTTCTGCAACCGCCAACAAGTTTTAATTTTTTGAGTGGGGAAAGTTTTGGCGAAGAAGTGTTTTTAAAATTAAACATGAGCGATGCTATGTCACAACTATATTTTCTGAATTGCCCTCTTGAGTGTACACGAATCTCCTCACTTACAATAGCTGTATCTGAAAAACGCATAACAATATTGGCAGGCTGATAAACGGGTGTTTTTTTATCAGACCTTAATTTTTTTATATCAGTTGTTAGAGTTACTTCTATTAACCTGTCATCTAAAAAAAATTGTTTCCTGTTTATTTCCGGCGATTGTGCATGTGTATGATGAGAGAGAATAAAAAAAAGCAGAATGAAATATAATTTTCTCATAACCGGTTGTTTAAGTTAGTTAATAATATTTTGGTACGGGCTTTAGTATTTCATGGATGATATGGTATTTCACAGCAGAGGACAAGAATTAATAGAGTTTTCGCAGAGTATTGTTTAATCTCTGCGTTTTTCTCTGCTTCTCCTGTTCTCTGCCGTTGTGTTTATACTAATTAAATATTTCCTGTATTACATTTCCTACCGATCCACTGGGCATCTGGATATGCAGAAGCGCAGCAATTGTTGGAGCAATGTCTGTCATATATATTTCCCTGTTTGTTTTTCCAGGCCTGATTCCCCACCCATACCATAGTAAAGGAATGTGTGCATCATAAGGGTTCCATACACCATGTGTTGTGCCGCCTGATACATAATTTTCAATCCATTGCGGTTGTAATATTAATTGTATTTGGCCGCATCTTGCAGCGTAATAACCGTTAACCAGCATTTCCTTTTGTTTTGCAGTAAGCGTTGTAGTAGCTATATTATCCATATCTAATGCTGCCGCAATACCTTTTTGGTTGCTGAGATAATCTATAACCCAGTTTTTTATTTCATTTATTTTTAATGAAGATGATTGTATAAGTGGCAGATTCAATGATACCTTTAAATTTTCTATATCAACTGCAAGACCATCTATGTGAAATTTTTGTTTTAATCCTGCATTAATTTTATCAAACAATAATTGCATATCTAAATTACCGGCAGGGATGTTGTGCTCCTTTGCAAATGCCGGAACATGCGCCACTCCATGATCTGCTGATAAAAAAACGAGGTATTGATCTTTTCCAATTTTAGTATCAAGAAAATTTAAAAAACCTCCAAGCTCTTTATCAAGGCGCAGGTAGGTGTCTTCCTCTTCCACAGAGTTGGGACCAAATGAATGGCCTACATAATCCGGCGATGAAAAACTAACAGCAAGAAAATCAGTAATTGCATCTGCACCAAATTGTTCATTATTTATGATGGCTTTCGCAAATTCTGTTGTTAATGTATTGCCGAATGGTGTAGCAATTATAGGGTTGTAATTAGTACCTGCAAACCTGCTGAGATTATAAGGAAATCCTTTTTGGTCTGAACCAAATGCTTTAACCTCATAACTTTTTTCATCAGCAGTGCTTTGCACATAAGTATTCAGCGGATACAAAGTGTTCCAACCTTCTTTGTAATATTTGTCAACTAATTTTTTTGCATTAAAAGTTTTAACCCATTCAGGTAATTCTTTCATATAATACGTAGAGGTAATCCAGTCTCCTGTTTTAGTATCGTACCAATAAGCAGCATTGGCGGAGTGACCAGCAGGTAAAATACCACCGCGGTCTTTTAATGCAATCCCAATTACTTTACTTTTAAAATTTGTTGCAAGGCGTAACTCATCACAAATAGTTGTGGTTAATAAATTGTGTGGGCTTTGCATACCCAATCCACTATTGCTGCCTACAGTTTGTACAGAAGAATCTTCAGTACAATATACACTCCGGTTTAATTGATTATCCCGCCAATTATTTCCGGTTATTCCATTAATAGCAGGAACAGAGCCGGTATAAATGCATGTATGCCCGCAGGCAGTAACTGTTGGCGCATAGGGTATCATTGTATTTTCGCAACTGAAGCCCTGGTTTAGTAATCTTTTAAAACCTCCATTGTCAGCATACCTTTCATTATAACGATACAGGTAATCCCATCGCATCTGGTCAATTACAATACCTACAACTAATTTAGGCCGCTGAACAGTTTGTGCAGGAGCGCTGATTACAATTACAATTGCCAAAACAAACGCTATTAACTTTTGCATGAGCAGCATTTTAAACAAATGTATGACTGAAAGTTTTCTGAATAAAGAATAACTTCAATAGATTCAACCGGAATTTTTAAAACCCTTCTTCTCTAAATATTTCATAATATTATTTTTTTATGAAACCTTTTTGGATAGATATGAGTCTTACCTTATACATACTAAATTTATACATTATGAAAAAGAAAATTTTCACTTTATTAGTTGCAGTTACCATGATATCTTTTAGCGCTTCTTCACAAACAATTAAGGACAATATTGATAAAGCTGCAAAAGATAAAAGCACTATGGACAGAGCCGCCAAAGCTGATGTGCTTATCCATAAAAAAACCATATCAGATTCAACACAAATTAAAGTAGCTCAGGTAAAAGTGGTTTCCAAAACGCCGGAAGAAAAAGTGAAATACAAGAGACACAAATACAAGAAGAAAGTTAAACCTTCTACAAAATAAAAATGTCCCGCAAAAAACTGCGGGACATTTTTATTAAAAAACTATTTTATTTTAAAATCTTTCTTGTACTTATGGTTCCTTTAAAATTAGGCTCATCTAAAATTACATTACCATTTATAACCTGTGGCTGTTCCTGGTTACTTCTTGCTGAAGATAATCTGAACGAACCTGTAGTGATATACTTTATTGCACTTGCCAAATCTAATTCTGCTACATCGCCCCAGTCTTTATCAAGTCCGTCGCCAACAATTGCATCGGGTGTAAATCCATTGAAGTAATTTCCACTGCCAACCTGGTTTGTACTGCGTATGGAAACAGGGAATATATACCAATCACCTACAGCAATCGGAAAGAATGCCACCGGTTTTCCATAGGTATTATTTCGCCCGATTAATTTTACATCCATAACAGGTTTTAAATTATTAATGACCAGTTCACTTGCAGAAGCCGAACTGCTGCTTACAATAAAAAATACACGTGGTAAATTTACAGCCCCTGTCTTTTTAAAATTGGCAGAAGTGTTATATTGAGAATATTTGTCATTATATTTTTGTGTCATCATCAGGCTGCCATTAGCAGAGGAAGGGGAAAGGTAATTGCTAAGCTTTTCAGCAACTGAAACATAACCTCCACCATTGTAACGAAGATCAATAATTACATCGTTAACGCCGGCTGAAGCAAAGCGGTTAAATACCCGGTTAAATTCATTATAGATTTCTGTTGTATCCCCCAGGAAAGAACCGAAAACCATGTATCCAATTTTTTTAGAACTTATAGAATAAACTGAATCAAGAATTACCGGATGCGTTTTATAGCTGCCTGCATCTAAGGTAATATCCGTTGTTGTACCATCAGGCTTTAAAAAAGTAAATACTGTATGTTTATTAGTAAACACTGCATCAACCACAAAATTTATATCAGCAGTTGAAGTAGTGATACTTGAATTACCATTTAGTTTTATTATTTTCCATCCTCTGCGAATGCCTGCCTTTCCTGCAGGCGATTCTCTTTCTACTGATTTCACTCGTAAATCGGTAGATGCAAAAAAGAATATTCCAAGACCAAAATCAGCGGAAATACCACTGCTTAAATTATTCCAGTCAACCTGTTTCATTGCAAAGCTGAAGCGATCAACGGGAGCAGTAAAGCCGGGTTCTATACTATAAGGGCGAATTGCCTGCATAATTTTATCAGGGTCAGCATAAGTTCTTGGATTGAAGGCTGCAGGAATTTGGTTATACCATAAATAAATATCTCTTGCGTAAAGCAGTACAGTATCCTTTAACTTATCATCGGCGGTTGCAATTGGCGTTGGGGTTGGTATTGGAGCAGGTGTTGTACCGGTACCATTGTCTTTTTTACACGATGTAAAAATGCTGGCTGCAAGCATTACTACAAGTAAAAATCTGTTGTGTTTATATTGCATTTTTTAGGTTTTTTTTTATTTAATAAATGTACTAAGAAAATCAGAGAATTCTTACAGGATAGTTGTTATCTTATTTAAAAGTTTTTCTGGTTTCAATTGTTCCTTTAAAGGAAGGCCCATCCAATTGTGAATTACTTATTTTAACCTGGGGCGATATTTCCTGAAAAGCTTCTGCCTGTGTTCTAAAAGCACCACCTGTAATATATTTTACAGAGCTTGCCAAACAGGATTCAGTTACATCTCCCCAATCTTTACTTAAACCATCATTTACTTTGGAGTCAGCAGGAAAGCCACTAAAATAATTTCCTGTGCCGCTTGCATTAGTTGATTTGAAAGATACCGGGAAAATATACCAATCACCAACGGGAATAGGGAAAAAGCCAACAGGTTTACCATGCGTATTGGCAGGCCCAATTAATTTTACATCCATGTAAGGCTTTAAATTATTTATCAGCAATTCACTTGCAGAAGCCGTGCCACTGGTAACAATAAAAAATATCCGGCTAAGGTTTAATGATCCAAGTTTTTTAAAATAAGTTGTAGTATTATAGCGGGCATTCTTATCGTTGTATTGTTGCTTCATCATAAGATTATTATTTGCAGATGATGAAACAAGATAGTTTGCCAGCTTTTCCTGAACAGATACGTACCCGCCACCATTATATCTTAGATCAACCACTACATCAGATATATTTTGAGAAGCAAAGTGATTGAACACACGATTGAATTCGTTGTTTATCTCCACTGTATCACCAAGAAAAGAATTGAAAACAAAATATCCTATCTTTTTAGAATTGATTGTATAAACAGTGTCAAGATAAACAGGATGTTCTTTATAATGAGCAGCAGTTAATGTAACATCTACTGTGTTACCATCGGGTTTAATAAAAGTAAAAGACGATTGAGTACTGTTGTAAACACCATCAACAATAAAAGAAGAATTGGAAGTTGCAATATTTGTGTTGCCATTTAATTTTGTGAGCCTCCAGCTGCGATGAATACCCGCTAAACCTGCAGGTGATTCTTTTTCTACAAATTTTACTCTCAGGTCGCCTTCTGCATTAAAAAACACGCCTAAGCCAAAGTCTCCGCTTGCGGCGCTTGTTGCACCAAATGTGGTACCTAACCCGCCACTTAAATTATCCCATTCAGTTTTTTTCATTGCAAAGCTCCATCTGTCAACAGGGGCAGTAAAACCAGGTTCAATACTGTATTGACGGATAGCCGTCATAAGTGCTACAGGGTCAGCATAGCTTCTGGCATCAAAGGTTGCAGGTATCTGGTTATACCATAAATAAACATCTTTAGAATAAAGCAATGTAGAGTCTTTTATCTTTTCAGGATCAGTAATAACCGCAACCGGAGTGGGAGCAACACCTGGTGGCAGTACAGCAGGCACATCCTGGGTTTTTTTACAGGCTATTAATGAGCTTAAAGCAAAAATAATAACCGGAAGTAAACGACTGATATTAATTTGCATTTTTTAGTGTTTTATTGTGTGGTAGATTTACGTACAAAATTAAATTTGAGGATGTTAAAGGAAAGTAGTTTTAACAGTTTAAGGCATTTAAAAGATGCTATAAAATAGTACGGTGTTGGGTAATAAAATGTTAATTTATTTTAAAAGGAAATGAGAAAACAAAGCGCAGGTATTTTGTTGTACCGGATAATAAATAAAATGCTCCAGGTATTTTTAGTGTACCCGGGCGGGCCCTTCTGGAAGAATAAAGATTTGGGCGCATGGTCAATTCCAAAAGGAGAATTTACAACAGAAGAAAAAGCTTTGGATGCAGTGATAAGAGAATTTAAAGAAGAAACGGGAACTGAGATTTCCGGTGATTTTATTGAGCTTACTTCTATAAAACAAAAGTCAGGTAAAATAGTTTATGCATGGGCTGTGGAAGGTGAAATGGATACACATGCTATGGTATGCGATACAATTATACAAATGGAATGGCCGCCGAAAACCAGCAAGCTAATTTCCTTGGCTGAAGTTGATAAAGGAGAATGGTTTAATGCAAATGAGGCCAAACAAAAAATCAATCCATCGCAAGCAGACCTGGTAGATGAATTGATCAAAAAATTAATTGCCTGATTTATTTATGCAGGCTAGCCAAGCCTTCTCATATACAAATAATGAGATACAATTGCTTCTCTCATTTTTCTGAAGATATTGCTATGAAAAACACCCATGCAAACATGGAATGATCCAAATCCTAAAAAAACCAAAACAAAATCCGCTATGGCTTTAAAAACTACTGTTTGTTAAACTTGACGTTTAAATATTTGCACTGAGGTTTTATACCTGGGGATTTCATTTAATGTTTTTAAATATTTCAATCCTGCTTGGGTAAGATGCTCTATACACTTATCATAATTTATACTTGAGTTATGAAATTCAATTACCGCAATATTTACTTTTTGAAGTAGCAAAGGGTATTGAGATAAAAAAATTTCCTCGCTGCCTTCAATATCACACTTCATAATTGATATAGGTATGTTTAACTCATTTATTAAATTTTCAATATTAACATAATTAACTTTTGTACTTGTTCTATTATTGGTTATTCCAAAGCCAAAATGATTTGTATTAGTGCTTAAATATGCAAACCCTGTTTTCAACCCTGCTAAACCATGGGTAGCAATTATTTTATTACTTAATAATGGTTGATTTATTCTGTCCTTTAAAAGTAAGTAATTACTATCGGATGCTTCAATGCTATAGATTAAAAAATTGTCATTATTTCTTTGTAATAATTCATCGGCAATACGTAATGAGAAATAACCAACATTAGCACCAAGGTCTAGTATTAAAGGATGTGCAATATTCTCAGAGAAAAAAAATTGAATGGCATCATCGTATTCTTTATTCAAAAAAATTTCACTAAAAACCGAGAAGTCACTATCACTTTGAATTTTTAACCATAACCCACTTTTTAACCGCGTTTTTACTTTAAGCATTTTCCATAAATAATTTCTAACTATATTTTTGATTTTTCTCATAACTTTTATTAAGCCGCTATTGATTATTCGTTTTATTAAATTATAGTAAATCCCACACTCCTGGCCGGTGTCCTCACCGGACATTCCTCAATCATAATTTATCCATATAGTGAGTGAGTATTTTAAATTCATCTTCGCCTGTATCACAGTCAGCCCTTATAGATGAATTGATTGAAAAACTTATTCTGTAAACTTATTTATGCAGGTTGACCAAGCCTTCTCATATAAAGATAATGAGATACAATTGCCTGTCTCATTTTACTAAATTCATGGTATTTGATGCCATGCTCAATGCACGCCTGCTTAATAATTTTACTGATAGCGGGATAATGTACATGCGATATTTTAGGGAACAAATGATGCTCTATCTGGAAATTTAATCCACCTACTAACCAACTGATTAATTTATTATCGGTTGCAAAATTTGCAGTAGTAGCCACCTGGTGAATAGCCCATTCGTTTTCAATTTTACCTGTAACCTCTGATGGCAAAGGAAATTCAGTATGCTCAACTGTATGAGCCAATTGAAATACAATGCTGATAAGAAAGCCTGTTACCATACTTATTATTAAAAACCCTGTAAGCCAGGTAACAAATCCTAAAAGATAAATAGGAAGTGCAACAACCATAAAAAGATATAATGTTTTTGCCGTCCAAAATGCGATGTGCTCCTGGATGGTCATTTTTCTTATAGGAACGTTTCCTATTTTTTTACTAAAATATTTTTTAAAATCTGTGACGAATATCCAAAGAATATGAAGCAAACTATATAAAAACCAAAAGTAAATATGTTGAAATTTGTGAATTTTTAATTTCTTTTTTCCTTCTGTAAATCTTAGGAACGGGCCTGCTTCTATATCGTCATCCACACCTTCAATGTTTGTATAAGTATGGTGAATAATATTATGTTTTATATGCCACATAATAGCACTTGCTCCCAAAAAATTTAAAGAGAAGCCAGCTATTTTATTTACCACTTTATATTTACTAAAGCTCCCATGGTTTCCATCGTGCATTACATTAAAGCCGATGGCTGAAGTGAATACTGCCATTAAAAGACATTCGGGAATTGCCAACCACAAGGCCGGTGTAAAGAACACAAGATGTATGTATAAGAAAACATAGCTTGCGCAGAAAAAAATTGCTTTCGATAGTAACCAAATATTTCCGGTAGATGCTTTTTTTCTATCTAAAAAATATTGATTGACTCTTGCTTTTATATCAGCGTGAAAAGTTCCTTTTGCCTGTAAAAATTTTGGTGTTACCATTGTATTTTTTTTAAACGATATTGGTTTTAAGTATCTTTTTGTATAAATGCATCAAAGCTACTGAAACCAATCATTTTCTTTGATATAAACCCTTCCGCATATTTTACCCCAATCAATTTGCCAAACATTTTTGCACGGTAAATGATGCTCTCTAAAAATTCAGGAGAAGATATATATGTTTCAGGTTCTTTTAATTCAGGATTAAAAAATTGAGTTTTATATGCCTTTATCGCTTCAATCTTTTTTTCAAAAACATCTGTAATGTCTATAACAAAATCAGGATGAAAATATCTGTCCTGAATATAATTAAAAACATATTTGGGTCTCCATACTTTTTGCAAAGAACTATTTTCTTTAGTTTCAATTTTCCTCAATCCTGATAAGAATGCAGCCGTGTAAACCAGATCAGCCGCCCTTCCATGATCAGGGTGCCGGTCTGCCGGTGCATTACATAAAACAATTTCAGGCTGATATTTTCGCAGGGAAGCAATTATCTTTCTTTGATGGGCCTCATCATTCATAAAAAATCCATCAGCCATTTCCAGATTCTCTCTTATATCAATCTTCATTATTGAAGCCGCATCCAGGGCTTCCTGCTTTCTTTTTTCTGAAGTTCCTCTCGTTCCTAATTCGCCTTGTGTAAGATCCACGATCCCCACTTTCTTTCCCTTTATTTTTTCTACCAGCAATGTTCCGCTGCAACTTAATTCAACATCATCAGGATGAGCGCCAAAAACAAGTATATCTAATTTCATTTTCAAACAGCTACAGGTGCAGCAAAGAATAGTAAGTAATTGGGATCAAAGGTAATGCAAAACTTTTAGAGGGAGGGCACATTAACTAATCATGTGGATATTAACCGGAGTAACCATACATACGTCTTACTTCTTTTACGATACTTTCTATATCAGCATCTTCATTTTTGGGATCATACGGTTGTTTTAAATTGCTTCCGAACAGGAAAGCAACTGTTTGCCAGAAGCGTGCGGAGAAACCACCTTTAAATTCTTTTAAAATATTATAGCAGTTATTACCTGTTTCACGATTGATAAGTTTCATCAATATTTTCCCCTGGTAAACAGAGAGGTTCATTATTGGATCAGCAAATTCTTTTTTCAATTCTTTTTCACGGCTGTTGATGTAATTGGTTATAAAGGCCTGGTCAGTTTTGCCGGCAATATGCACATTAACATCATTAAGAATAAAAGCTGCTCTTTTTGCATAAGGATAAGTAACATACACGGCATTTCTAAGTCTTGTCCACTTTGCCTTTGCACTCATGTTGCCATAAGAGTAAACATAAACGCCAGCCAAAATTTTTGCTTCAATTGTATCACCATCATACACAACTGCTCCAGTGATCAAAGTATCATGCTGGCCCCATTTGGATTGTTGCGATATGCCTTTAGTGTAAACGCAAAGCAGCAGAATGGAAAAGAATATTTTATAGGTGATCGTTTTCATAACCTGACATAAATTTAAGCTTTTAACGCCTGTATTTATGTATGAATTTGTAAATAATATTTAAAATTTAGGTAACTATATAGCAGTTGGGACAAACAAGGTAAAAAAATTATTCAATGAACCCTTATTGGATATTTTTTAGATTATAATAAAGGCGTAGTGTTATTAAAAAACTAACAATAGTCAAAATCAAAAATCCTGCATGTGATGAACTAACAGTAAAAATGAAATAAATATTACAAATCATTTCAAAAAAAAGCAATGGCAAATTTTTAAATTTCCAAAGACGCATAATACCTATGAAACTATAGAATATAAAGGGTATCAAGTAATGAAGGGAAATGGTTTTGCCAATTATGCCATTTGCACGTTCATAGTCAATTAATAAAATTATTAATAGAAATATTTTAAAAGTAATAATTAGATAATCAATAATTCTTAAAAAAAAATTCATAATTAAGAATTTAATTCGCAAGAAGAAACATGTAGAAGAGCCCTGCAACAACAGCTATCAATGCTATGGCAGCAAACACAGGTTTTATTTTTGCACGGCGTGCTATGCTAACAATAAATCCTGCGGCCATAATTATTAACCCAAGCCACACTAAATTAATGTAAGGAAATAGATAAGCTTTAAGCGTAAGAAAGTCTGCAGGAATATCTGATTCTTTCACTGCTATTTTAAATTTTCCATCCTTTGTAATGCCTGCTAGTTTTATATAAAGGTTTTTAGCAAACACGGTATCATCAGAATAATTCACTTCAAAATTATTAATAGATAAAAGAGGGTAGGCTTTATAGCTGGTACTGTCTTTACTATACACTGTAATATCAGCAACCAACGCAGTATCTGTTGGTTTAAAATGAAATCTTTTATTATCAGGATTTTTAAGAACGTCATTTAATATCATGTAACCCTTAGAGTAAAATATAGAGTCGCCTGATTTTATTTCATGCATTTTATATTGAGCCGTATCAGCAACACTGCTTCTGTCTGATAAGGAAGAAATGTAAGTAAACACATCATGAAAAAGATAATGCTTAATATCAGGATTTGAACTGAGGTTATTATCCTTCATTTTATAAACATCGGGGGTAAGCTCAAAATTTTCTAAAACCTTTCCGTCGGCATCCTTTTTTTCAACTGCTAATTTATAAAACGAACGGTTCTTTTCTTTTACCGCTGATGAATCTCCTGTATAGGTTACAACATAATTTGCCATCCTGGTAGGCACCATTTTCAGCAGTGTTAAATTCTCCAGCGGATCTTCTGAATTTCTGCCTTTGGGGTCTTTATCAAACTGCATAAATAACCCTGTCTTCGTGTTATCGCTAATCACTTTTTTATTTCCTGAAGAGATAAGCATACCTACTATCATTAATGCAAATCCTGTATGGGCAATGGCAGCCCCACCTGCTTTAAAATTTCCTTTTAAAACACTCCAGATATAAGAGGCATTTGCAATGGCAGAAAAAGTTGCGGTAAAAATGGCGAGATAAATTGCGGCTAAAAAACCTGCGCCCTGTTTAATATATTCAATAGGATAAAAAACAGCCAACAAAATTGTAATGGCAATTGCAACACATAAAGGAAATACGATCTTTCTTATAAAATATATTTTATCTGTGTGTTTGTATTTAAAATATTGTGAGGCCGCAGTAAGCAATCCAATGATCACCGCAACAAGCACCATCACTTTGTTGTAAGTAAATTCCCTGTCCTGCGGATCAGCAATGTTTGTATTAAATATCTTATTGTAAACAGGAACCGAAGTAACTGCAATAATAAAAATGGCAGAGAGAAAAATAATTAATGATCCGATGAACATCCAAAACTCACGGGATGAAATATTTTCTTCTTTATACACAGCAGGCATTTTTTTAGCATTTTTAAAAAAAAGAATAAGCATTGGAATAGGAATGGCAATTGCAAACAACCCGATCAAAATATTCATAGCCATTCCTGCTTCGGTAAATGAATGCACCGATGTATCTCCTAAAATTCCTGTGCGTGTTAAAAAAGTAGAGTATAAAACAAAAGCATTGGTAAGAATAATAAATATAAAAGAAGCTTTTAGTGAGTTGCCTGTAGCATTATAAATTGCCATGCAATGCAAGCCCGCAATTAAAATTAACCATGGAACCAACGAGGCATTCTCAACAGGATCCCAGGCCCAATAACCG
>JANXQO010000114.1 GCA_025353485.1 Chitinophagales bacterium | reverse complement strand
CATAAATTTCGCTGGAAGGAAAAATGTAGCCATACTCTTTGCAATGTGCTATCAGCGCCGGAAAAATATTTGCATCTGCCATAAGGCTGCAAATATAAGTCTAACAAAAATCTACTTTCCAATTCTATGCCTTATATTTATTATATTAAATTCTGTATAATAAAAAGATGGAAACTCTACCGAATGTAATTAATTTCTTGAAATCTAATAAAGCTACTGCTTTGCCAAAAAATAATTTATCATCATTAAAAAAATTAGAAGATTTAACTACTGAGCTTAAAATTTTGAGGAAAAAATTCTTAACTGAAAACTTTAAAGAATTAAAACAAAAAATAAAAAAGAACTATGAGAAATTGAGAATTTCTGCACTTAGTTTAATGGAATATGATTTTCATGAAAATAGTCATAGCAAGATTTTGCAATATCTTATAGACTATAATTCCTTCGAGTCCGGTGCAAAAATATTATCTCAAATGATAGCTTATACTTCAATCCCAGTTAAAGAGGATTTATCTAAAAAGATTTTTAAGAAATCATATACTGTTTATCGTGAACATAAAATTTCAACAGGAAAAATGTCAGGCAGGATAGATTTATTTATTCTGGATGAAAAAGAAAAATATGTAATAATTATTGAGAATAAAATTTTGGCAGAAATTGGCGAAACTATTGATGAAGATGAAAATTCAATTAAAGTTACCCAGCTTGAAAAATATGAGAAATGGTGTAAAGAAACTTACCCTAACTATACTCGATTATATATTCTATTAAACTATTCAAATAATGCTAATGACACTTCACTATTTGAGAAAATCTCCTATAAGCAATTGTATGATAGTTTAACAACAGATTTAAAATTTACTGATAATATTTTAGAAGACTATTTGCTTTTGTTGAAATCATTACTAAATCCTATAGCGCATGATTTATTTGAAATAAAAAAGCTTGCTAACAAAATCATTGAAAATGAAGATGCCGAAAAAATAACATTAACTGATTACTATACTTTAAAAACTATTTTTTATGCCAAATAAACCTTCCTTAGAATTATCCACTGTGCAGCGAAAGGTTATCGAAGAATTAGAAATACTTTCCGATGCTTATGTAAGTACTGTTAGTGAAATTGGAAAATATATCAAACTTTATTCTAGTGAAATTAGTAGCTCACTAGAAACTTTTCTAAATGATAAGCCCTTATGGAAAAGATATGATCCTGAATGTTATGATTTATCATATAAGCCGTTCACAGTTTTTCATCAGACAGAAAAATTTAAAATCGATATATTAATTAATTCCTTTACTGTAGATGGGCAGGTTTCTGTTGTAAAGAAAAGTGAGGAAGAAAAAAGAAAACAATTAAATTATTTCAGTATGAATTGGGGATTTTATTTTGATAAAGAAGATTCTCCACAAAAATATTTTTATTTTAATTTTTTTAGGCAAGCAAAAAAATATGGGGGAGCATTTTTGTCGCTTCAGGAATATGAAAAAATACTCTCTGAAAAAGATAAGATTGGCTTCGAAATTCATGACCAAGAACATCCAAGCTTAGGAGATAATGATGAATTTGTCGAATTAATTTTAGATTATCAAAATATAAATTTTGTTTTGGACTTTTTCAAATTCTGTAAAGAAAATATATTGGAAAAAATTCTTTCTAAAATTAAAGATTAATGTTACGGCTAATTGGCATTGCAATTATTATTTTACTCTGTGTTTATTGTTTTCCAATTGTAGTTTTATTAATAGGAGTAAAGATATGTGGCCGTATATTTAATTTCTTCTTTAAATGAAAATATTTTTTACCACAACTTCTCATTCTCCCTATGCCTTTCCGCATCTCTCAAACTTTTCTTTTCAAAATTTTTATGCAATGCTTCTCTAAGGTCAAAGCCGGTTGGCATTTGTTTCTTAATAAGGAAACCTTATCTTTATATAAATTTCTGAATGACACAAAAGTTCTCAGTTGAATTTCTACCGGAAGCTGTGGAATTTATGGATACGCTCGATACAAAAGCACAGGAAAAAATTTATTATAATATCAGAAAGGCGCAGGTAACAAATGATCCGGAATTATTTAAGAAGCTCAACAATACAATTTGGGAATTCAGAACTTTGTATAATAAAACATATTACAGGCTTTTTGCATTTTGGAATAAAAAACAAAACACTGTTGTAGTTGCAACACATGGGCTTATTAAAAAAACCGGTAAAACTCCACAGGCTGACCTTGATAAAGCAGAGCGAATAAGACAACAATTTCTAAATGAAAAAAAATAAAGATATGGCTGCCACAAAAAAACTAAAAACTGTTTCTCTTGATACGATGATAAATAAACACGTTGGCAAAACAGGTACTGCACGCAGAGATGCATTTGAATATGAATTAAAACTTGACCTTCTTGGAAATGCCATCAGGGAAGCAAGGCGCCATCATAATTTAACACAGGAGCAGTTAGGAGAAATAGTTGGTGTTCAAAAAGCGCAAATATCCAAACTGGAAAATAATTTTACCAATGCCAGGTTTGATACAGTGATTAAAGTGTTTAATGCATTAAATGCTAAAGTGAATTTTAAGGTGCAAATGCCTAAAAAGAAATTAAAAATTGCATAATTATCTCACCTCAACTTCTCATTCTCCTTATGCCTTTCAGCATCTCTTACGCTTTTCTTTTCAAAATTTTTATGGAGAGCTTCTGTAAGGTCAACGCCGGTTTGGTTGGCAAGGCAAATTAATACCCAAAGTATATCAGCCATCTCATCACTAAGCTTTTTATTTTTATCACTTTCCTTAAAGGATTGTTCTCCATAAATCCGTACCATCAATCTTGAAAGCTCTCCCACTTCTTCCATCAATATTCCAAGGTTGGTTAGCTCACCAAAATATTTTACACCAAACGTTTTTATCCATTCATCTACTTTTTGTTGAGCTTCTGTAATGGTAAGTTGTTGCATTACTTTATTTACTTAATTACTTTATATTCTTAAGCGGTAATATTTTCAATCTTAAACTTAATTACCCCGGCAGGCACCTGTATCTCTGCTGTATCTCCAACCGCTTTTCCCAGCAAACCCCTGCCAATAGGAGAAAATGCTGATATCTTACTTTGTTTAAGGTCGGCTTCTTTTTCTGAAACGATCTGGTAGGTTATTATTTTTTTAGTGATAAGGTTAGTAAGCGTAACTTTTGTTAAGATAGAAACTTTGCTGGTATCAATATTTTCTTCGTCCACAATACGGGCAGTGGCAATAATCCCTTCCAGTTGCTTGATCTTTGCTTCCAGCATTCCCTGCGCTTCTTTTGCTGCATCATATTCTGCATTCTCTTTCAAATCGCCTTTTTCCCTTGCTTCTGCAATGGCTCTTGAAGCCGCAGGGCGCTCAACACCTTTCATGTGCTGCAGCTCCACCTTCATCTGCTCAAACGTTTCTTTTTTTACATAATTTGTTTCACTGTTCATAACATCATTTTTTATAGGTAGTATCTTATATTCCGGTAAATGAAAAAAAATACAACGCCCCATATTTACTGAGGCGTTGTATTGTATAAAGATAGAAAAATATTATTCCAACTCCAGTTTTTCCAATAATATTTTCGACATTTTATAAAAGGCCTCATTACTGTACCCTGCAATATGCGGCGTAATAATAACATTGGGCTGCAATAAAAGCCAGTCTAACTGGTCATTCTCAAGATTGGTATAGGTTTCAAAAGTTTCATTTTCCAAAACATCTAAACCGGCGGCAGCTATTTTACTATGTTGCAGTGCATTTATCAGTTCGGCGGTATTGGTTACTTTTCCCCTGCTTGTATTAATAAAATAAGGTTGTTTCTCCAACGAATTAAAAAATGATTTACCCGCCATATGAAGCGTATCATCTTTTAGCGGAACGTGAAAACTAATCACATCCGAATATTTACAAACCTGTTCAAAGTTTGCTTCTTTAATATAACCGGTACTAAACCCGTATTTATATTTATCGTAAGCCAGCACAGTAACACCAAAAGGCTCCAGCAATTTGGCGAAGGCGCTTCCTGTATTTCCAAAACCGATTATACCAACGGTTTTACCACTTAATTCAACGCCACGATTAGTATCTCTCAACCATTTATTATTTTTTACCTGCTCAAAGCTGGAAGAAATATTATTCATCAGGTTAAGCAGCATTGCCAACACATGCTCAGCCACTGCAGTACGGTTACCCTCGGGACTACTCACGCATTTTATTCCTTTTGATTCTGCATAGGGTACATCAATTAGCTCCATGCCGCTCCCAAGGCGCCCTATCCATTTTAGCTTTATTGCCTTATCAATAATTTCTTTATCAAGATGCAGCCGGGTTGTTACTACCAGCCCTTCTGCCTGGTTAATTATTACAGATAATTCTTCGTAACTGATTTTTTCTGAATGCAGAATTGCATATCCTTTTTGCTGTAGCGTGGAGGTTAAATAGTTGTGCGCTTTTGATGTTATAATTACAAGTCTTTTCAAAAAAATTATGTTTTGCTTATTGCGGTCATACTTATTTCTACATTGGCATTTTTAGGCAAACCCTTTACTGCAATAGTTTCCCGTGCCGGAAAATCTCCATCAAAATATTTTCCATATATCTCATTTACCTGCCCAAACAGTTCCATATCGCTTAAAAAAATTGTTGTTTTTACCACAGCATTAAAATCCATACCTGCCTCTGATAAAATGGACTTCAGGTTTTTCATCACCTGGTGTGTTTCTTCAATAATATCAGCATTTGCGAGGTCAGATGTGCCGGGCTTTAATGCGATTTGCCCTGAAATAAAAAGCATATTACCTGCCTGTATTGCCTGGTTGTAGGGGCCTATGGGAGCAGGCGCCTTTGCTGTATTTATTATTTGTTTGGTCATAACCGTTTTTAGGTGAATTGATAAAATTGCAAAACTTTCCATCAACTAACAAACCTATTTTTACAAAAAGTTTTGTACATGAAGATAGCTGTATTGGCGGATGAGTTTAGCAAAGAAGAATTTAGGGCAAAAAAATTACCTGCTGATACACAGATAATCTACGTAAAAAGCCTTGCAGAGATACCGGATTACAGTTCTGCTGATGCCTTTTTTATTTTGAAAGAAGGAATAAATACCGAGAATTACAAAGCTTTTGCAGAAAAGCCGGTATTTATTAATTCTGTACTGCTTACATTAAAAGAAATGAACCTGCCGGAAAATTTTAGCCGCATTAATGGCTGGCCAACTTTTTTAAACAGGGATACATGGGAAATAGCAGCGGGTAAAGAAGGTACTGCAACTATTTTTGAAAAGCTGGAATGGAAATATAGTAAAGTTTCTGACGAGCCCGGCCTGGTTTCAGCAAGAATAATATCCATGGTAATAAATGAAGCATATTTTGCATTAGGTGAAGATGTAAGCAGTAAAGATGAGATTGATCTTGCCATGAAATTGGGAACTAATTATCCATACGGTCCATTTGAATGGTGCAAAAAAATTGGTTTACAAAAAGTGTATAGTCTTCTGCAAAAGCTAAGTGAAACAGACAAACGCTATAGCATTGCTCCGGCAATGAGAAATGAATTAACAACCGATAATGGCATTACTGTTAAATATTGATACCGCTACGGAAATTGCTACTATAAGTATCTCTAAAAGGGGTACCATAATAAAAGCTATAACCAACAACAATCAAAAAAACCATGCCTCCTTTTTGCAACCTGCCATAAAAAATTTATTGCAAAAAACTAATCTGTCAATTAGTAAATTAAATGCGATAGCCGTTACTGCAGGCCCGGGTTCTTATACAGGGTTGCGGGTAGGTATGGCCAGTGCAAAAGGGTTGTGTTATGCATTGAATATTCCTATGATAACCATTAATACATTGGAAGTAATGGGGCTGTCATCTATCAGGCAAACACAGGATCACTCAGCATTGTACTGCCCCATGATTGATGCAAGAAGAATGGAAGTGTTTACAGCCGTTTATGATCATCATCTTACGGAAATAATAAAACCTTCTTCGATGATTTTAGATGATGGAGTTTTTAAAGACCTGCTGCAGATAAATAAAATTTATTTTTCTGGAAGTGGTGCGGTAAAGATGAAAAAAATTCTGGATAACAAAAATGCGGTGTTTGCAGATAATGAAGTTACCCCTGATTCAATGGCAGAATTATCGTACATCAATTACATAAAAAAGCATTTTGCAAATGTTTCTTCTGCTTCTCCTATATACTTAAAAGAGTTTTACACATTATCTCCCGGAGGATGACCGTAAAAGACATATTTTAATGAATCCAGTATAATTATTGTATACGTTTTTAGTGTTTCATATCTTTACAAAATAAATTAAACAGTAAATCATGTCTGCAGAAACTACCCGGAATTTAGCAGATCAGGAACCTGGTAAGGAAGATAACAACGCATTGCATATTAATTATTACAATGTAAAAAAAACTGCACTTGTTTTGCGTTCTTTAAATCACAAACTTCGTCAGCAGATCATTAAAATTATATATGAAAATGATAAGCTTGCTGTAACAGAAATTTATGTTCAATTAAGACTGGAGCAATCTGTAGCTTCACAGCATCTGGCCATATTACGCAGGGCAGGTATAGTATCCACCAAAAGAGAGGGGAAATTTATTTATTATACAATTAATAAGCAACGGATTAAAGCCATTGACGAATTTGTGAGCAAACTGGTTGGTTAAACTTTATCTTTTAAAAGGTTAAACGGGTGCCAAAGCTGCATCCGTTTTTTTATTATACTATCTTTGCTGTAATATTTTTTATATGTACGTAAAGCAAATTTATACAGGATGCCTGAGCGAGGCTGCCTATTTTATTGAAAGCAATGGCATAGCCGCCGTTATTGATCCGTTAAGAGATATTGATGCCTACATCCAGTTAGCCAAAGAAAAAAATGCTGTAATAAAATATATTTTTGAAACACATTTTCATGCAGACTTTGTTAGCGGACATCTTGATTTGGCTAAACAAACCGGGGCAACAATTGTTTATGGCCCTGAAACCGAAACCAATTTTCCCGTTCATGTAGCAAAAGATGGGGAAATTTTTTCCCTAGGAGATATAAGTATACAGGCTATCCACACACCGGGGCATACAATAGAATCTACTTGTTATTTATTAAAAGATGAAAAGCAACAACCGCATTGCATTTTTACAGGAGATACTTTGTTTGTTGGTGATGTGGGAAGACCAGACCTAAGCAGTGGTGATATGACCACAGAAGAATTAGCATCAATAATGTATGATACAATTAAAAATAAAATATTGCCTTTACAGGATGACATAATTGTTTATCCGGCACATGGAGCCGGCAGCAGTTGTGGTAAAAATTTAGGCACAGATATTTTCACCACCATTGGCGAACAGAAGAAAAATAATTATGCGCTGCAACAACAATCAAGAGAAGAATTTATTAAAGCTGTTACAACCGGTTTAAATGCTGCACCTGTTTATTTTGCCATCAATGCAAAAATTAATAAAGAAGGTTATGATAGTCTTGCTGAAGTAAAAACCAAAGGGCTTTCTGCATTAACCATTGATGAATTTAAAAAGAAAATAGATGAAGAAGTTATGGTATTAGATACCAGGAAAGAATCTGTATTCACACAAGGGTTTGTGCCAGGATCTATATTTATAGGACTTGAGGGCAGGTTTGCAGAATGGGCAGGGACCTTACTTTCTTTTGAGCAAAGAATAATATTAGTTACAGATAAAGGAATGGAAGAAGAAACAATTATACGCCTTGCACGTGTTGGCTTTGATAAAATGGAAGGGTATTTACAAGGCGGCTTTGAAGCATGGAAAAATGCGGGGGAAAAAATTGACCTGATAATTGAAGTGGAACCCCATGAGCTTGCAATGGATATTAAACATGACCCTAAACTTACAGTAGTGGATGTAAGAAGAGAAACTGAATTTGGTGAAGGGCATATAAAAAATGCAATTAATTTACCGCTCTCTGAAATGACGGATGTTGTACAGATCGCTAATTTTGATGATGAACAAAACTTATATGTTCATTGCGCCGGCGGTTACAGGAGTGTGATAGCATCGTCGCTATTAAAGCGGCATGGGTATCATAATCTTCGTAATGTTATTGGCGGCTTTAATAAAATTAAGGAAGAGAAAAATATTGAAATTGAAAAAGATGCCAGTGTGTTAAATTAATCTATCCATCGCTTTTGATACTCAGTTTTGTATTCATTCTTCCAGCGGCGATGACTCCATAAATAATTATCCGGCTGTTCTGTTATTTTTTGTTGCAAAAAATCCCTGTATTTTTTTGTGAGCTCACCCGTTTTAGTTTCTGCGGCATTTTCAGTTACGATAACAGTTTCGCATTTATAATAGCCGCGTTTTATCTTATTAAAACTTACAAAAGCAACGGCATTATTATTTCTTACAGCATTCTTTTCAGAGGTATATAAAAAGGGAGTTGGCCTGGAAAAAAAGTTGAGCCAGAAAGAGCTGCCCGGCATTGCAGGATTTTGGTCTGCAACTAATCCTAAAACGTAGGTTTGTTTATAAACTCCAAGCATTTCTTTGCTGTAGTTTGCGGCATTTACCAAAGCGGTTCCATCTTTTTGACGGATATTAAAAAATAACCTGTTTACTATTTTATTGCCAACAGGCATATAAACTAAAACAAAACGGCCAGTAAGTTTTTGAGAATATATTTTGTTGGCATACTCCCAGTTAAACTGGTGCCCGCAATGCAATTGGATATTTTTACCCGTTGCCGATATTTTATTTAATTCGGTTACATCTGCAAAACATCTCTTAGAAAATGCTTTATCAGTTATCGTAATTAATTTAATTGATTCAATGAAGTTATCTACCAGGTTATGATAAAACTTCTTTGCAATTTGTATTCTTTCTTTTTCAGTTTTTTCAGAAAAGGCAATTTGTAAATTGCTCATCACTACTTTTTTTCTGTAGCTGATCACATAATAAATTAATCCGTACAATGCATCGCTTAAAATATATAGAATACGAAAAGGCAAAAGAGAAACTAACCAAAGCAGGCCGTAAACCAGGTAATACATTTATCAAAGATAAGATTGAAAAAAAGATACATAATAGAAGCATTACAACACAATATTCTGCAACAAATCACTTTTATAAGGATAATCAGTATTGAAATGCAGACCACGGCTTTCATGACGAAGTTGTGCTCCTTTTGTAATTAGGTATCCAACAGTAATTAAATTTCTTACTTCGCAAAGTTGCAGAGAAATTTCAGTGGCCTGGTACAATGCTTCAGTCTCTTCATGCAAAAGATCCAACCGCTTCATTGCTCTTGCCAAACGAACATTTGTTCTTACTATACCTACATAATCACTCATCAGCAATTGCAATTCTTTTAAGCTTTGGGTTATCAGGATCATTTCTTTTGGGGCAGTTGTTCCGGATGTATTCCAATCAGGAATTGCGGTTTCCAAATCCCGAACATTCGGGGCTTTGCCATCACTCAAAGCTCCTCCTTCATTGCCAGAAGAATTATCCTGATTAAAAGTTGAGCTTTTGTGCGGTTGAAAAGTCTCCCCTATTGGGGGAGATTTAGAGGGGGCTGTGGAATCCAAATAACACCTGTGAGCAAAAACCATTGCCTCCAATAATGAATTACTTGCTAACCTGTTTGCGCCATGTAAGCCTGTGCTGGCACACTCTCCGCACGCATATAAATTATTGATAGATGATCGTCCCCACTCATCTGTTTTTATTCCGCCACAACTGTAATGCGCTGCCGGCGCAACAGGTATCATTTGTTTGGCAACATCAATACCGAGGGATTTACACTTTTCATAAATGTTAGGAAAGTGATGAACAAATTTTTCCATATCCATGTGGCGGCAATCAAGAAACACATGTTCGGTTCCCGTAACTTTCATTTCATTATCTATTGCCCGTGCAACAATATCTCTTGGTGCAAGATCTTTTCTTGCATCATATCTTTCCATAAATGCTTCTCCTTTGTTATTGCGAAGAATTGCGCCATCTCCCCTAACCGCTTCCGTAATTAAAAAGGCCTGGCCTGCTATGCCCGGCTCATACAAAGCCGTTGGATGAAACTGGATGAATTCCATATTTTCAATCCGCCCTTTTGCACGGTATATCATTGCCACTCCATCTCCTGTTGCAATGGCAGGGTTTGTTGTGGTACGGTATGCCTGCCCGTTGCCACCGGCTGCAAGCAATGTTATTTTGGAAATGATTTTTTCTATCTTATTTGTTTGCATATTTATTACATACACTCCATAGCATGCAATATCCGGCGTGGCCTTGGTTACTAAAAAACCAAGATGATGCTGGGTAATTATATCAACTACAAAACAATGCGTAATAAGATTGATATTAGGTTTGTTTTTAATGGCAGCAAGTAAGGTTCGTTCCATCTCCCTGCCTGTAACATCTTTATGATGCAGTATTCTTGATTCGCTGTGGCCACCTTCTTTACCAAGTGTGTACTCACCTTCATTATCCTTATCAAACTTAGCTCCCCATTCAATAATTTCCCGTATTCTTTCTACACCTTCTGTTACTACAATCTCCACAATTTTCGGGTTACACAAACCATCGCCTGCAATTAAAGTGTCTTCAATATGTTTTTCAAAACTATCATTATCCATATCCATTACACCTGCCACGCCGCCCTGGGCATACTTGGTATTGGTCTCATCACTTTGTGCTTTTGTAAGTATGATAATAGTTTTGTCGGGGCAATCCTGTGCAACCTTTAAAGCATAGGTTAATCCGGCTATTCCCGATCCGATGACTAAAAAATCTGTCTTCATAATTATAACAAAATTAAATTAGCTTATCCATTTGAACTGAAATAAAAACAGTTTACTTTCATATCACAAATTATTTTATGAAATATACAGTTATACTTTTTGTTACACTTACTTTTTTTGCGTGTAATAATAATGATAAACCAACAAATACGGTAGTTACAGTTACAACACATTTAAATGAAAATACTTTATACAATACTGATTCAATTAAAGCAGCGATCACATCAGTAAATAATGCCTCGCAGTCAGCAGCAAAGAAGAAATTTTTAGAAGCCATTGATCTTTATAAAAACAAAAAACAAGTTGCTCAAAGTATTGATGCATTTAAGGCATCGCTTTTTATCAGCCCTTCAGAAAAAACTTATTTTGAATTAGGCGCTGCACTGGCAGATAATAAAAATTATGAAGAAGCTTTAAAAGCTTTACAGATAGCAGAACAAATGGATTATTCCCCGCTTGCTAATGTGCTGTATAAAAAATCTGTTATTTACGCTTCAATGCCTAACAGCCCGCTTTGTACTGATGGTTATACAAAGATGTATGATTCTATGGCAGTACATCTTATGGAAGTGGCGTTGCAAACAGGGTGTTCAAAACCTGCTGATTATTTACATGAAAAAGCTTTTGATTCGTTACGGTTTAATAATGACTGGCATTTTAAAAATGTTTATCAAACAGCAATGAGTGGCAATAAAGATCCTGAAAAACTTGCGTGGGATAGTTATAAAGATGAATTTAAGGAACTCTCTCTTCCGCTTACGATAAATACAGTTTGGATTTACCAGCAGAATTATGAAAATGCAATTGCTTATGATTATGAAAAGTTTGTACCTGAAATGCGGAATGGGAAATTTTCAAGAGAAGTGGAGAACGAATATTTTTATGTTGGTAAGATAAAAGAAGGCCCAATTTATACTGCTTTATTATATGCGGGTAAAAACATGTGGCTGATAGATGGCAGAGGTTATTCACCTGTATATTTTTATATGGTTACCTATTCGCCTCAGGGAAAAATAATTGACAAAATGCAGGTTGGCGGACAAAAAGCTTTTACTGATAATTTTAAAAACCTTTTTGTGAAAGAAAATTTAACCATGGAAGTAAAAGAATTTAAAAATATTTATGAGAAAGACCCTGCAAAAGATGGATACGAAAATAATAAGGTAACCAAAAGCGAATTGCTTACTACATCTTATTATCACATTAATGCAAAAGGAAAATTTGAGAAGGCAAACAAGGACCAACTTGCTATGTTACAGTAAATTTTTAATCGCTTTCTTCCTTGTATAATTTATTATCATCTCTGCAATAATTAAATTGGGTACCCAGCTAAGCCATGCTGTAGTTATATAAATTTCAACCGGGTGCGCATGCACATTAAGCAATGCAAATGCAAAAGTGTATATCCTTAATGTGATGGCGGAAAGTGTAAGAGCATAACTGCGTATCATAAAAGCCCGGTGTTGTAGAAATCTTTTTTTTGTTGCGTACCACCAGGCGAATATTGTAAACACTACCCATAAAAAAGCAAGAAAAGTAAAACTTGTTCTTGCAGGTAAGCCACCATTCGCATGCCATCCCATCATAAAAGCTGCAGGACCTGTTATGAATACCACGAGTAAAACATAGAGGTATCCCATAAAGTGGTGAACTCTTTTTTGTTTCTTCTGTAAATAAGCATTGAACTGTGTTAAGCCTGCGATTAAAACAAAAATGCTTGTAAAAACATGAACATAAAAACTCCGCCTCCAATAATCAATGTGATATACATTTTGTTTGGTCTGCAAAAAATCAACATCATTGCGCATAGCTGTGTAAGGCAATGATAGCCGCAGCATCAGGTAAGAAAAAAAGGCGAGTGCAATAACTAATAATACCTGTGACCCGTATGTGAATGATTTTCTCAATCTCCCTCAAATTTTGCAAACTTCCATCCATTGCCGGAGAGTTGCTGTTCATCATAACTATTTCCCTCTGATTTCTTTTTTACAGTATGCTTTACCAGCTTCATTTTTTGTGCCGGGGTAAATGAATTTTTTTGCCATTCTATAAGAATAGTGTCTTTAATTAAAATATAATTCCCTTTTACCGAAGTAGCCTGCGATGTAGAATCGCCGGGAGTTGCATAAAATTTATACTCACAAATACCTTCGGGTGAAAAATCTAAAGTTGTATCAGTACTATATGTACCGGTGGCAGGCACCCAAGTGCCCAACTGGTCTTCAAAATTATCTGCACTTTTTTTAGGTTGCTTTAGCAGCATTAATGTTTTTGATTTTGTTTTTGTTGAATCAAAAGGAATCCATACACCGGTTACTGCAAATTTTGAAGTGTCAATTGTAAATGTAAAAGTTCCGTCGAAAGGATTATCACCCGGCTCTTTTAAACTGAATTTAAAGCCATTAGCATCCTGTAATAAGTTGCCGTTAATACTACGCCTTACACCCTTGTGCAAATTGTATCCGCTAACATTTTTTCCATTGATGTAATTGAGAACAATAGTTATAAATCCCTGGTCAAAACTGCCGGCATAAGTTCCTTGAAAATTAGTAACAGCATAAGAGGGGATAAATAGTTTTTGATTGGCAACTGAATCAGCAGATGTAGTTAAAGTTGTTTCAGCATTTTTTGTTTTACAGGAAAAAAATGCCAACAGTAAAAGTGCAAAAATATATTTCATCATAATTAATTTGGTAAAGGAGATGAAATAAAAATAAGTAATTGAAATTTGAAATCAAACAAAAAATAAATTTCAGGCAAAGACGCAAAAGATATTAAGGCGGAAAAGTTTTCTTTGCGACTTTGCTTCTTAGCCTCTTTGCGTGAAATTTTTAATTAAGTTATTGCTCAACCCATGCATCGCTTTCTTTTATAAGATTGATAAGCTCAGATACTGCTATGTCTTCTGAAACGGCTCTTTTTACAACTTCTTTTCCTTTGTATAATGTTACTTTACCGGGGCCACTGCCAACATATCCAAAATCAGCATCAGCCATTTCTCCCGGCCCGTTTACAATGCATCCCATGATGGCTATTTTTACTCCTTTTAGATGATTGGTAACAGCCCGTATCCTTGCAGTGGTTTCCTGCAGATCGAATAATGTTCTGCCGCAACTGGGGCAACTGATGTATTCTGTTTTTGAAATTCTTGTTCGGGTTGCCTGTAAAATTCCGAAGGCAATTGAGTTAAGTAATTTATTATCTGTGTAAACTTTCTTTTCTGCAAAACGATGTCCTAAACAAATACCATCGCCAAAACCATCAAGCAATAATGCCCCTGTTTCAATTGCGTAATGAATAAGATTTTCATCCATTTCTTCCCGGCTACAATCTGTAATTATTATTACCGGATTTTTAATTTCTCTTTCTATTAATTCAATAAACATTCTCCTGATACTCTGCACTGCATTTTTGTTGGTTGAACTTAAACATAGAACAATGGCCCCCTCTAACTCCCGATGCATCGGGACTTGCATGAATTCATTTAATTCTTCAAAATCATTATTGTCAGAACAATCTAATATTACGAAATTCATTTTTGGATGTTTGTAAGAAGATGTGGCAAATTCCTTTAGATCAAAAATAGGGAAATACTTTTCTTTATCCTCAGAAGCAATCCATGCATTATAATAACAGATAACTTTTAATGTTCCCGGTAATGCAAAATCAATTAGCTGATCAGCCGTAAATAAATAATCTGCTGCCATATCACTGATATTCCATTTATCAGTAACAACATCATATGAATAACCGATCGCTTCCATATCTTGCGAAGTAATTTTTTTTATTTTATGAAGATCAGCAATTACAACAGGAACATGTTTTGCTCCAATATTATTTACTTCAAAAGTTTTTTTACGTTGATATTCAAAAGGATTATAGGGTAATGACTTAATTTCAGTGATCTTCTGTATCGCTTTGCCAGAAGCGGTTTCAGGGTATCTCTGTACAATATTTCTGCAAACAGGAATTTCAAATTCCGGGTCTTCAGTTAATGAAACTCTTATGGTGTCACCTATTCCATCTTCCAATAAAGTCCCGATACCAATTGCAGATTTTATTCTTCCATCTTCACCGTCTCCGGCTTCGGTTACACCAAGATGTAACGGATAGCAATGTCCAAGTTCTGCATACATGTTTTGTATCAGCAGCCTGTAAGCCTGCACCATTACCTGTGGGTTGCTGCTCTTCATGCTAAGAACAATATTGTAATAATTTTCACTCTCTGCAATGCGTAAAAATTCCATTGCGCTTTCCACCATTCCTATTGGCGTATCACCATAACGGCTCATTATTCTATCGCTTAACGATCCATGGTTAGTACCGATACGCATGGCAGTACCATACTCTTTACAAATTTTTATTAGTGGTGTAAACCGGGTTCTTATTCTTTCAATCTCTTCTACATATTCATCGTTAGAATATTCCAGTAATTCAAATTTTTTTTTATCTACATAATTGCCGGGATTAATACGAACTTTTTCAACAATTCGTGCTGCAATTTCTGCCGCATTGGGAGTAAAATGAATATCGGCAACCAACGGAGTTGTGTAACCTCTTCTTCTCAATTCATTTTTTATATTAAGAAGATTTTCTGCTTCATTTTTTGACGGAGCGGTAATGCGGATCAGTTCTGAACCGGCTTCAATGCATCTTATACTTTGCTCAACTGTAGCAATAGTATCCATTGTATCAGTGGTTGTCATTGTTTGAATACGTATGGGATTAAAATTCCCCAATAGCAGGTCACCAATCTTTACCTCAAGTGTAGCCAGGCGTTTATATTCTGTTAATGATTCAGCGTATAACTGCATTTTATAATTTAAAAATTTTATCTGCAAAAATACGATTAATGAAAGGAAGGTAATACATGGCCTGATTTTGGAACAGGCAAGAGTGTATTAAAATATTTCTTATAAAAAACTATAATTTATGAAAAAGATCATTCGTGTGTTATCAATGATAATCCTACTGTTTGCGTTTAGCATTAGTTTAACCGAAGCTCAAACCCATAAAACGAGCAGCAGGAAAAAAGGCGCTGTTATCGGTGGCGTGGCAGGTGCCGGTACGGGTGCTATAATAAGCAAAAATCACCGTGCTAAACATGCGGTTATTGGTGGTGTTATTGGAGCAGGAACCGGTTATATAATAGGAAGGCATAAGGATAAAGAAGCAGGAAGATTAAAAAAATAATCCAATATAAAATTAAAGTCCGGGCATTGTTGTCCGGGCTTTTTTTATTAAGAAGATCACCAGTCTTTTTTAGGCTTATCTGTTGAATTGGTTTTTACTTTATGCAATTTATCCTGCAGGTCTTTTTCATGTTCCAATAACGATTTTAATTTTTCTTCGGCATCCTGTTTTGAAATTTTGGATGGCTGTGGTTTGGGTTCATTCTTTTTTTGTTGATCCTGCTTTTGCTGATCTTTCTTATTTTGTTTTTTATCTTTCTGATCCTGTTTTTGTTGTTGCTTTAATTGTTGCATTGCCCTTTCCAAATTCTGCCTTGCCTCTTCATCATTCGGATCAATCTTCAGTGCATTTTTGTAAGCTTTAATACATTCAGGTAATTTATTTTGCTTTTGCAATACTACACCTCCATTATAATATGCATTCTCTTTAAGGGAATATGATTTTGAGTTTTGCACTGTATTGTCATACGACTTTAATGCATCATCCAGCTTATCAGTTTTGTACAATGCGTTGCCTAAATTATAATAAGCAGTAGCATCAGGAGATTTTTTCAATGCCTTTTGATAAGCGCCGGCGGCTTCGTTATATTGCTTCTTTTTGTAGGCATCATTTCCTTTTATAATTTCTTTTTGAATGCTTTGAGAAAAAGAAATATTTGTAACAAGCAGTAAAAAAATCAGAGGTAATCCTTTTTTAAGTCTATCCATTTTTATTCTTTCCGGAAGAAAATTTTCTATTAATAAAATAATAAAAGCGGCAAGCAAAAAAAACCAAAAGTAATTTTTATACACCCCGAATGAAGAACCGGTAAGTGTTGTTTGCCCAATGGTCATTAATTTTTTATGAAGATTATCAGCTACTTCATCCGAACTGGAAAATAATTGATACAGGCCATTACCATTTTGTGCAATAGTTTTTAATTCTTCTTCATTTAATTTGGTGATCACTGTATTGCCATTCTCATCTTTTTTATATTCATTCGTCTCATTATCCATAATGGGTGCGCCCTGTGCTGAACCAATGCCAACAGTGTTTACCATTACTCCTTCATCAGCCAGTTGTTTTGTTACTTTAATGGCATCCTCATCATGATCTTCTCCGTCACTTATTAAAATTATTGCACGATATTTTTTTTCTTTTGTATTAAATGCTGCATAACTCATTTTAAGCGCCTGGCTAATAACTGTACCCTGCGTTGGAACATTATCAGTAGAGGCAGAAGATAAATACATTTTTGCGGCGGAATGATCTGTGGTTAAAGGCATTTGCAAATATGCTCTTCCTGCAAATACAACAATTCCCACTTTATCATCAGATAGTTTATCAATTATTTTACTTATCAGTTGCTTTGCCCGTTCCAAACGGTTGGGCTTAATATCCTGTGCCAGCATGCTTTTGCTAACATCTAATGCAATCATTACATCAATTCCCTTACGATTTATTTTTTGAGTACCCTCAGGCTTTACAAGATCTGCCACGGCAAAAGCACACAATGAAAATCCAAGTAAGACCAAAACAAATTTTACTGCAAAAAGATTGGAAGAAAAACCCTGTATCAATTGTTTTACCAATGGGGGGTCACCAATTTTTTTCATTGCTTTCTTTTTCCACCTGATCAACAAAAAATAAAAGAGCGCCATAAAAGGAATGGCTGCAAGTGTAAATAAAAATTCTATGTATTGAAAACGAAACATATAATTTAGTATTAGGGGACAGACGACTTAAAGTCGTATGATACCTTGCGATTTTAAATGCAAATTAAACAATGCAGTCAGGCAAAAAATAAACCAATAAAGGCAATAGTAAAGGTTTAACACTACTTTTCATTATGGAGTGAGAGTGAAATCTTACTAATAAATAATTTTTTCAGATTTTCTTTTACCATTGGCATATCAGTATTTAGTTCCTTATCTCCCATAACTTTTGAGCTTGCATCAGGAGTTGAGTTAAGTGAAAAAAAGATATTTGATTTTTTAAATTTGCCATTGTTATATGATGTTATCAACCCGCCATAATCCCAACCGGTTCCATAAAAATTAATTTTTTTACCATTAACCTGTACCAGCTTTTCCAGCGTACTGCCGGTCTTTAAACTATCGGTTGTATGATACGGACTATTCTGCTGAAAGCAATCTACTGCAGCAATTGCGTTATGAAATTTATCCAATTGCCAGGTAACTACAATTTCGTTTGGAGTGTTTGAAAAGATTTTTGTTACAATAAAACTATCCATGCCTTCTGCACCATAATTAATGGTATCCTGTATGTTATTTTTGCCAAACATTTTTTCAAGATCATTATACCTTGTGGCTTTATTTATTTTACCGAAGGATGTATCGGTAATTAAATATTCATCAGTGGTAGTTGTTATTGGCACATGGGTAGTAGAATCCTTTTGATTCTCCAGTGATTTTGTTTGCTTTTGTTGACAGGAATAAATAAAACACAAAAGAAAAACTAATAGAAAATATTTCATACATAATTACATTTCTCCTTTAAAAAATCCATATTGGGTTAAGATGCTTTTTAAGATCTTCATCCGCACGGAGATCATGTCAATATTTTTATCAGGGCTTTTTACAAGTGTTACAAAAAAATAAACGTGCCTGTTTTCTTCTATCCAGCCTACGATCCAGCCGATTGCATCCTGTTCATCAAATCCCCAACCTGTTTTATAACTAAGTTTATATTGCGTATTGTTTTCCTGCAGCATTACATCACGTACTATTTGCTGCGTACGTTTTTGAAATGGCAACTTATCAAAATATAATTTTTTAACAAGACCCAGTTGTTCATCAGGAGATATTTTTAAAGTGTTATTTAACCAAAATGAATCAATAGCTCCGCTGATGTTCATGTTGCCATAATGCAAAGTGTCAACCCAGTGCTTCATTGTATCTCTTCCAATTCTTCTTGCAACTTCCTGGTAATAATTTACTGCTGATACTTTAAAAGCTTCTTCCATTGTAAGATCTTTATTCCAGTTCTCATTCCATCTTTTTATTCCATCCCATTTAATCATCATTTTTTCATCAGTAATTCTTCCTGTTTCAAGCCCGATCAATGAGTTAACGATCTTAAAAGTGGATGCAGGTAAAAACCGTTGTGTATCCAGCTTCATATTATAAACTGTAACTGCCCCGGTTTGATTATTTACCATAGAAAAACAGCCATCTGCTTTTGCTGAATCAAAGTATTTTTTAAGGCTATTGTCAATCTTAGCCTGATTAACCGAACAGGAGCTAAAGATTACAATGATAGTTGAGATGGAAATAATTGATCGCAAATTTTTCTTCATAAATTTTATACAGCAGAAAGCTTTTGATGCTCCGCAGTTGCACACAATGCCTCATAAAATTCTTCTCCAAATTTTCTTATGAGAGAGTCTTTTAAAAAAATATAAACAGGAACTTTTAATTTTTTACCGAGTGAGCAGCCTGCTTTGCAAAGCTCTTCTCTTGGTTCATAATTTACATATTCAGTTTTGCCATTGTGGCTTTTTTTTGTTCGTATAGGATAGAGATGGCAGCTTATGGGTTTTTTCCATGTTGTCTTTCCATCGTTATACGCCTGTTCTATACCACATTTTACAATCCCTCTTTCATCAGTAATACCATACACACAAATACTTGAATTTATTGTTGGTGTTACCCAGCCAAATTCTTTATCATAAACATATTTACCCTGCCGTTCTAATTGTCTTTTTGATTCCTCTGAAAGATAGGGCAGCACTGCATCGTACACTTCATTAAGGTCTTTAAGCTCTTTATTTTCAAGCGGTGCTCCGGCATCTCCATCTACACAGCAGCCGCCTTTACACTTATTAAGATCACAAACAAATTGTTCTTCTACCACCTGGTTGCTGATAAGAACATTATCAATGGCTATCATGGCCGCAAATTTACTAAACAAACAAATCTTATCAGGGTTTTTTGCTTTAACAATTTTATAACGCTGCGTAATTATGCAATACTTGTAACGCCTGAGTCATACAGCAAATCAGTTGTATGATCAACAGCCGCCAACTAACACTGCAACATGCTGTAAGATATTTTATAGCGGCTTTGTTTTGGATACCGGTAACTTTCTTCAGTCTTCTTCTTATAAAAAATACAATACCTTATTTTTCATTCAGCCAGGAGTTTTCTTTTATTCAGGAGAGAGCCATTTTATTTGCCCGGTCAATTTATAAGTATAGTTTTTACATACACATTTTTGCAGGGATGGTTTGTATCTCCACGGCATTAATACAATTCTCATCTTCCCTCATCAAAAAGAGAAAAAAGGTTCATATCTGGAGCGGCAGAATTTATGTGATGGTCGTTTTGTTGTTAGGTGCACCAACAGGATTGTACATGAGTTTTTTTGCGAAAGGTTCTTATTGGGAGCGCACACTTTTTATGTTTATGGCTGTATACTGGTTTTACACAACCATGCAGGGCTTTACAGCTATTCTTAAAAAAAATGTACTGGCGCATAAAATATGGATGATAAGAAGTTACAGCATGGCGATGACGGCTGTTACATTCCGGGTGTATTATATTCTTCTGTATTATTTTGGTATGGATCTTTTGCATAACTACGAAATATCGCTGTGGATAAGCGTTTTGGGGAATATGCTGGTTGCCGAGTTTTTGATATTCAGAAAAAGCAGGGTGTATTTAAAAACATTTTTAACATAAAAACAATCAATCATGAAACGGATCATTTACACTGCTGTGGCACTGATAATTTGTGCTTCAGTATTTGGCATTGCAGATTACATCAATGCAAAAAAACAGGGTAAGCTTGTTAATTACACTGATGATGTACAAACCAGTGAAGCAACTATTTCTGAAAAGAAAAAAGAAATAATTACAACAGGCAAAGAAGAAATGCTGACAGTAAACACAAAAAATGAATTTAAAAAAGAAAAGAAAGAAAAGAAAATTGTTAAAGCAAAAGTGAAAGAAGGTACACGATATAACGAAGTGGTTCCGGAGCTGGCTGCTACAGAAAAACCCAAAGATCCTGTGATTGAAAAAGTGAATTTAATGGACGTGTTACTGGCAAAAACTATTGACGAAAATAAAAGTGATTCAATAATTCCCAAAGGCAATAAAAGGAGAATTAATTTAGAAATGTTTTCAAGAGCCCCGATAAGAGAGAAGAGAATTAAAAAATAATTATTTTTTCCATTTCAGTGTGTTAATAAGATGTCTTAGGTCTTCCTGCAAAAAAGCATTTACAGGAGCTAATGAATCTTCATTTGGTGTGGCATCAAAATATAATGCGCCGCGTAAAAAATGTTTAACTGAATCTGTAAGAAGAAATTGTTTTGATGTCGCCACGCTTCCTCCAACTCTAAAAAAAATACCAGTGATACTATTAGGAGTATGCATTACACTGTCTTCGATTGAATAAGCCTTTACATCATTTTTAAAAGTAAGCTTATAAGAATCGTTTATCAAATTTTGAAATGTGTTTATCCCCAGCGAATCTTTATAACCTGTGGGAGTTTTAATTTTATAAACGGAGTTGCCTCCTATGGTTTTGTAACTGATAAATATTTTACCATTAAAAGATGGGAAATCTACATTCACCCAAAAAGGATTATCAGGTGTGCTGTCAAAATAGGTACTGTCCTTAACAATGTTTGCGTAAGCAGGGTATTCAAATGAATATGGAAATCCTTCTTTCTCAAACTTTACATATTTTCTCTCAGGAAGATCAACCTTAAAATATCCTTTTGGTTTTGATGTATACGTTGAGTTGCAACTAACAGCAAATATTATAGCAATGAATATTGAATATTGAATATTGAATATTGAATATATTTTTTTTATCATCAGTTGTTCCCCGCCGGTTTAATATTCACTTTTACTTTTTCTATTCTGTTCTTATTTATTTGCAGCGGAATAAAAGTAAAATTATCACAGGTTACTTCCTCATTAACCTGTGGAAATTCTCCGGCAATTTCCAGTACCAATCCCGCCAATGAATCACTGTCTCCTCTTAGTTTATCAAAAGTTTCAATGGGCAAATGCAATACTTTGCATACATCGTTTATCATTGTTTTACCTTCAAAAATATAAGTATAGTCATCTATTTTTTTATTCCCACTAATTTCATCATCAAATTCATCATGAATATCGCCGATGATCTCTTCCATTATATCTTCCAATGTTACAATACCTGATGTTCCTCCAAACTCATCTACCACCACAGCAAAATGCATACGTTTATTTCTAAATTCCTGCAGCAAATCTTCAATTAATTTTTGTTCATGTACATAAAATACCGGTCGCATTAATGAATGCCAGTCATAATCAGTTTGTTCATTTAAAAAAGGGAGAAGATCTTTTGTATGCAAAATACCAACTATCTCATCCAGGTTATTTTTAAAAACCGGCAGTCTTGAATAGTGCATCTCTTCCACACCACTAATAACATCTTTAATAGAAATATTATAATCAATTCCGCTAACATCAAGCCTTGTACGCATGGTTTGCTTAACTGTAGTATTACCAAATTTGCGGATGCCTTTTAATATCTGTTTTTCTTCGGTTGTTGCTTCGTGATCAGGCAACAGGTCAATAGCATAATCCAATTGCGTATTGTCCATGCCGGACAAACCCGAGTGAAATTTATTTTCAATTTTATCACTAAGCCTCACCAACCGTGAACTCACCCGAAAAAAAATACTGTTGAATATTTCAATGATAAGAGATGCAGATGCTGCAAACCAAATGTTATGGTGTGTTGCCCAAACTTTTGGTAATACTTCGCAAAACAAAACGAGGAGAGAAGTTACCACCACTACTTTAATAATAAATTCAATAACAAAATGCATTTGGAGTGAATCAATCCAGTTCTGCATTAAAAGATTAGAGATTAAAATGATGCCGATGTTTACAAAACTATTAGTTATAAGCATTGATGCCAGCAATGTTTTTGGAGTTTCAAGCAAAGTAACTATCCTGCGGTAAGAAGGACGACGCTTTGTTTTAAGCATATTAATATCCTTGTATGTAAGAGAGAAAAAAGCCACTTCGGAACCTGCTACCAAAAAAGAAATGAAAACAAGAATCAGTGCTGTAAAAATGAGAATGGTTGTTGCAGCAGGTGTTATTGCTAAATAAATAAGTGAGAAAGATTTAAGACTTGTGATCGCCGAATAATAATCCAAAACAATAATTTTAATTAAAGATACTAAGCACGGGGAGTGTTAGGTGTTTTTATTAAAAAGGCAGTTTTTCTGAGCTTTCATCCATTGGAGGAATATCGGTATCTG
Source organism: Chitinophagales bacterium (assembly GCA_025353485.1). GTDB lineage: Bacteria > Bacteroidota > Bacteroidia > Chitinophagales > Chitinophagaceae > Ginsengibacter. Next base: position 47,359 of record JANXQO010000114.1, on the reverse strand, counting down.
TACTATGCATACCATCTACATCTCCTCCTCCCGGATGTGCCCCATCTGAACGCTTATCTAACATTATCAAATTATCTCCTACAACTTCTGTTGCAAATTTTTTGTTGTGATCTTTATCTTCCCAACTGCGGGTTTTCAATCTTCCTTCAATATATACAAGGCTTCCTTTGTGTAAATATTTTTGAGCAAGCTCTGCAAGCCCACGCCAAAGCACAACAGTATGCCATTCTGTTTGAGACATAAGTTTACCGTTTTTGTCTTTATAGCTTTCAGTAGTTGCCAATGAAAATTTTGCTACTGCAATATTACCCTCCAAAAATTGCAGGTCAGGATCTTTACCAAGATTTCCTATCAACATAACCCTATTTACACCTCTCATAAATTATTTTTTTTTGCTAAGAGAAGAAAAAGGTAAAGGAGAAAAAGAGAAACATGCTGACATTCTTTTTATTTTGTTTTACTCTTTTATCTCTTAGAAGCAAACAAATTTAAAGATACATTTTAATCTTTCAAATAGGTTGTGATAAATTTCGGGAAAGGAAGTTGCTTTATCCTGTCTGCTGATATTAATTGATAACTATTTAACCCTAACGGGGATTTTACAGTGATGTTAATAAATTGCCCGTTTATAGTTTGATGGCTAAGTTGCTGTTTGTAACCCTGCGATATACTTTCAATTTTAAATTCCTTTGCCATAAATATTGAATTTAATTTTTCGGATGCCTGTAACATTTTAATGGTAAAAGGTTTTGGCGCTTCTATCAATATAAATTCATAAAGGTTTTGCCAAATATCTTTTTCTTCTCTTTTTCTCACATAAAATTTATTCCTGTATTTAACCACCAGGTAATATAACCACCTGTTTCTTTTTAGAATTACTTTTTCTTTTACCGGCAATTGTAATTGTATGCCCTGAAAAAAGGCTATACATCTGCTTTTAAGAGGGCATACTTCACATAGGGGTAAAGGCTTACAAATTGTTGCACCAAAATCCATAATGGATTGATTGTAAATTCCCGGAAATTGTTTATCTAGTAATTCATATGCCATCTCGCTGTAAAACTTTTTCCCATGCAGATTATCTATTGGAATCATGGTACCAAAATATCTTGACAACACCCTGAAAACATTTCCATCTAAAACAGCATAAGGCAGGTTATAGGCAAATGAGGCAATGGCAGATGCAGTATAGCTTCCAATACCTTTAAGCTTTAAGATATCCTCATAAACCGCAGGAAAATTTTCATGTAACTCTTTTGAAATATATTTAGCAGTTTCAATAATATTTTTACACCGGGTATAATAACCTAACCCTTCCCAAACTTTAAAAACCTCCGATTCCGGCGCAATTGCAATACTTTTTACTCCAGGGAATCTTTTAATAAACCTGTTGTAATATTCAAGTCCCTGGCTTACCCGGGTTTGTTGTAAAATGATTTCGCTTATCCATATTTTATAAGGGTCTTTCTCATACTTCCATGGCATAACCCGTTTATTACTGTATTTATTCCATTTCAATAATTCTTTTGTAAAAAATTTCTTTGCAATCATTAAATCTTTTGTTTTATAAAACCATCAAATTAATTCTCAATGAGTTAGTATTATGAAATAAGATTATTAAATTTGTAACATCCAAAGCTCTTATTACTCAAAGTAATCATCTAAAAATGAGAAAAGCAGATCTTATCAATCAAATTTCAGAAAAAACAGGCATTCCAAAAGTTGACGTTTTAGTTACGCTTGAAACTATGTTTAAAGAGGTAAAAGAATCTCTTGCCAAAGGAGAAAATATTTACATCCGTGGATTTGGGAGTTTCATTACAAAAAAACGGGCAGCGAAAATAGGAAGAAACATCAAAAAAAATGTTGCCGTAAATATCCCTGAGCATTATATACCCGCCTTTAAGCCTGCCAAAGAATTTGTTCAGGACATAAAAGTTAAAAATCAATTTAGAAAAGAGCAGGAGTGATTTTTCACGCAAAGAACCAAAGGGGCAAAGACGCAAAGATAGCTTGCCCGTCGTTTAGCCAGATCATTCAGTAAGCAAATAAAACATTAGGTTAATGATTGCCTTCGCAAATTCTAAATATATTATTTTGTTTGCGCCTTAATAACTTTGCGGCTGCGTGAAAAGAGTAGCTACCTTTGCTCCCCTAAATTAATTCGTGAAACAACAAATTATCTTATCTGCCGCAGGCATAGTTTTATTCTTCAGCCTTTTTTTATTTGGAAGTATAGAATCTCAAAAAAGCAATTTTCCTCATACAGAACATACTTCTGCATCTTTCAATGTTACAGATTCTATCCAAAAAGCAAAACAATCGCTTCCCACTTCACAGCTTTTATATTTAGCTAATTTAGAAAACAGTATTACCAGAGGTGATGTAAAGCAACAATCCCACAATAATTACATTCATTTAGCAAATTTTTGGAAAGATTCAGTAAAAGCTTTTATGCCTTATGCCTACTATCTTAGCGAAGCTTCTAAGTTGGATAATTCGGAAAAAAGCCTCACCTTTGCTGCCCGTTTGATTTTGGATAGCATGCGACATGAGGAAAACGACCTCTTAAAAGCCTGGGAAGCCGAAACAGCGATAGTTCTTTTTGAAAAAGCTATACAATTAAATCCAAATAATGACAATTTAAGAATTGGATTAGGCAGTTGTTATGTGTATGGAAAAGGCATGAGTGGTAATGCTGCTGAAACAATGAAGGGAATTCAGGAACTGCTAAAAGTAGTTGGTAAGGATTCAAACAACATGAAGGCGCAAATGATCCTTGGTATTGGTGGGGTTATTTCAAAACAATATGATAAAGCTATTACCCGTTTAAACAAAGTAGTAGCTGCCGAACCGGAAAATTTAGAGGCAGTATCATGGTTGGCAGATGTATACGCAGAAACAGGAGATAGAGTAAACGCAGTTAAGTGGTACGAATACAGCAAGAAACTTGTAAATAATCCTGCATACAGCAAAGAAGTGGATATTAGGATAAAAGCGTTGTACCCCAGCCCCTAAAGAGGATTATGAAAAGAATTATTTATTGAAGTTTAAAATATTAAAAATAATTATTAAAAAATTGAATTATGCCTTGTGGTAAAAAGAGAAAACGTCATAAAATTGCAACCCATAAACGTAAAAAGCGTTTAAGAAAAAATCGTCATAAAAAGAAATAAATTGTTTCTTTTCTTACCTACGCCGGCATTCGGCTACGTTCGTGTTTACTTCCATGCGTTAAGGCATTTGATTAAAAGATTTTAAATTTGAACAAGGAATTAATTATAAATGCTGCCCCACAGGCAGTAGAAATTGCCCTGTTAGAGGATAAAAGACTGGTTGAGCTGCACAATGAAAAAGCTGATGCAAACTTTGCCGTTGGAGACCTTTATCTGGGTAAAGTAAAAAAACTCATCCCGGGTTTAAATGCTGCGTTTATTGATGTAGGTTTTGAAAAGGATGCCTTTCTTCATTACACTGACCTAAGCCCTTACGTCCGTTCTATTTTAAAATTTACCCATATGGCTATGCAGGATAAAACCGAGCATGGCTTTGATTTTGGTAAGTTTGAAGTGGAACCAGAAATTGTAAAGACCGGAAAAATTGCTGAAGTGTTAAGTGGCAAACCCAATATTTTAGTTCAGATATTAAAAGAACCAATTGCAGCCAAAGGTCCACGCCTTAGTTGTGAGTTATCTCTCCCCGGAAGATTTGTTGTACTTACTCCCTTTAATGATATAGTTGCAGTTTCAAGAAAAATTCATTCATCAGAAGAAAGAAAACGGCTGCATAAAATTATTGAAGCAATAAAGCCAAAAAATGTTGGTGTAATTGTAAGAACAGCCGCAGAAGGTAAACACACCGTAGAGCTGCATGAGGATCTTTTAACGCTGATAAATACATGGAAGACTATTCAAAAGAATTTGAAAGGGGCTGTTCCCCCCGCAAAAATTTTAAGTGAGGAGGGTAAAACCAACAGCATTCTGCGAGACCTTTTAAGTGAAGATTTTAATAAGATAGTTGTGAATGATAAAAACATATATAATGATACAAAAACATATATACAAAGAATTGCCCCGGATAAAACTGAAATACTTTCTTTTCACAATAATGGCGCTCCTATTTTTGACAGTTACGGAATAACAAAACAGGTAAAGGCATCTTTTGGTAAAACCATAAACCTCCCCAGCGGCGCTTATTTAATTGTTGAACATACTGAAGCCCTTCATGTAATTGATGTTAACAGCGGGTATAAAAGTGTAAGCAATAACCAGGAACAAAATGCCATGGAAACCAACCTGGAAGCGGCGGCAGAGATTGCACGCCAATTAAGGCTGAGAGATCTCGGTGGAATTATAGTGGTTGATTTTATTGATATGAAGCTGCTGGAAAACAAGAAAAAACTTTTGGAGCGGATGGAATTTTTTATGAAGGCTGACCGTGCAAAACATGCCGTGTTACCTATCAGCAAATTTGGTTTGATGCAGATCACAAGGCAAAGGATGAAGCCTGAAATGAATATCAATACAACTGAAGTATGTCCAAGCTGCTCTGGTACGGGCAAAATTTCTTCTACATTAATTTTAGAAGATGAGATAGAAAAAAATCTAAGTTATCTCTTAATGCAAAACCACAAAGAACTAACAGTAGAAGTACATCCAATGTTATTCGCATATCTTACCAAAGGCTTCCCCAGCAAGCGGATGAAATGGAGTTGGAAATACAAACAAAAAATCCGTGTAAAGCAAAACAGTAATTATCATCTCACTGAATTTCATTTTTATGACAAGACGGATGAGGAAATAAAACTATGAGTTCTCAGTATAAATTATTCAATAAGTGGCAAAGAAAACTTCAGCAACTCAATAAACCATAGAATCTCATATTTTATATTTCTCCCATTTTGGTGAGCATATCTATTATCCTGTACCCATTTTGCAATAGCAGGAATTTGCAATAAATCTTTAAATGCAAATTTCCCTTTTACTGTAAAAATTATCATTTCCACATCCCAATCGGATGGTCCGAAAAAAAATTCTACAATGGTGTCTCTTTTTTTATATTTGAAAAAATAGGCACCCTTTTCTTCGAACGAGTATGGATAGAAGTGCAGTAATAAAAGAATATTTTCAGCTTCTTTAATTCCTTCTAAAAACTCCTCAGATAATTCATCTTTTGCCATAATTTTCTGAATGATTCTCTAAAGTATTATTTAAAAAAAAAGGAGAGAATTCTTCTCTCCTAAAATATCTATTAATAATACCCTTATTTGTATTGAGGAATTAATTCTTTTGCCAACTCCACCATTTTTTTAATTCCGTCTTCGGGTAAATTTCCTTTTTTAAATTCTGCTAAAACGTTAGGCAATTTATTATCCATCTCCATTAAAAAATGCTCTTCAAAAGCCTTTACATTTTTTACAGCAACATCACTTATTAATCCATTTGTTCCAAGATAAATTATTGCAACCTGCCTTTCTACTGCATAAGGAGAAAACTGTGGTTGTTTTAATATCTCCACGTTTCTTCCACCTTTATCCAATACAGATTTTGTTGCAGCATCAAGGTCTCCACCAAATTTAGAGAACGCTTCAAGCTCACGATACAAAGCCTGGTCAAGCTTTAATGTACCGGCAACTTTTTTCATTGATTTTATCTGCGCATTACCACCCACACGGCTAACCGAAATACCCACGTTAATGGCAGGACGAATCCCTGCATTAAACAGGTTACCTTCTAAAAATATTTGTCCGTCAGTGATAGAAATTACGTTTGTAGGAATATATGCAGATACATCACCAGCCTGTGTTTCAATGATTGGTAAAGCGGTTAATGAACCTCCTCCTTTTACCAGGTGTTTAATATTTTCCGGCAGGTCATTCATCTTCTGGGCTATCTCATCTTTGGAAATGATTTTTGCTGCTCTTTCTAATAAACGGCTGTGCAAATAAAATACATCACCGGGGTATGCTTCACGTCCCGGAGGTCTTCTTAATAAAAGAGACACCTCACGATATGCTACAGCCTGCTTACTAAGATCATCATAAATAATTAATGCAGCTCTTCCTGTATCCCTAAAAAATTCGCCAATAGCAGCGCCGGCAAATGGTGCATAGAACTGCTGTGGTGCAGGGTCAGAAGCAGATGCAGCAACGATGGTTGTGTATTCCATAGCATCATTTTCCTGAAGTGTTTTCATTACCTGTGCAATGGTAGATGCCTTTTGCCCGATGGCAACATAAATACAATAAACAGGTTTGCCTGCTTTATAAAATTCTTTTTGATTAATAATTGTATCAACACAAATTGCGCTCTTACCTGTTTGGCGGTCACCAATTACTAATTCTCTTTGTCCACGGCCGATAGGTATCATCGCATCAATTGCTTTAATACCTGTTTGTAATGGCTCTTTTACAGGCTCACGAAAAATTACACCCGGCGCTTTACGCTCCAGTGGCATCTCATAAAGATCTCCTGTTATTGGTCCTTTACCATCAATAGGTTCTCCCAACGTATTTATAACTCTACCAGCCAAACCATCTCCAACTTTTATTGAGGCAATCTTTCCTGTACGGCGAACAGTAGCGCCTTCTTTTACATCTCCCTGGTCACCCATCAAAACCACACCAACATTATCTTCTTCAAGATTTAATGCAATTGCTTTTACACCATTTTCAAACTCTACTAATTCACCTGAACTAACATTATTTAATCCATATATTCTCGCAATACCATCACCAACCTGAAGCACTGTACCTACTTCTTCAAGATTAGCTTCTACATTAAAATTGCTTAGTTGCTGACGAAGAATCGCCGATATTTCATCAGGTTTAATATCCACCATATATAAAGATTTTATTTGGAGGTGCAAAGGTAAGTGTTGACTGTTGGAATGCAAAAAAATTGGAACGCTTTCCTAAACACAATGAGAATAAAAATAATGCGTTTTATATATGAAAAATAAAATCCAAATCATTAAAAAGTATTCGTAAGAGTAGTATTAATGAAAAACCTGTATGAAGAAAATCGCTCCAGTTTTTACAGTAAACATTATATGTTTTTTTCTGCTTGCAATAACTATACTCTTTCCGGTAAAAAATAATTATACAAATTTTTCTAAAAAAGCAGCCTTCCGGCATACCGGGGTAGAAAATGAAGAAGAGGAAAAAGATATGTATAATGAAGCTGCAGCCGCTCAACAATTTGAGTTTGAAAAAACGAAAGATCCGGCTTTAGGTTATGTGCCAAAAGATAGACTGTTTGCTGCTTATAAAGCTGCTGAGCAAAGCAAACAACTTGCAATGCGTAGCCGCATAACAACTTCTTCATGGGTAGAAAGAGGCCCAACCGGGGATGTTGTAGGAGTTAGCAATGGTAACAAAAGAAATGGTGGTGTAGCTGTTGCATCCGGCCGTATGAAAGCAATATGGGTTGACCTTTCTGATGCAACCGGAAATACGATATGGGCCGGCGGCATTGGTGGAGGATTATGGAAAACCACAAATTTTAAAACATCTCCTGCAACATGGATACCTGTAAATGATTTTTTCACCAATATGGCAGTTGGAAGTATTTGCCAGGATCCTGCTAACAATAATACAATGTATTTTGGCACGGGTGAAAGAACTTTTAATACAGATGCCATAAGAGGTGGGGGAGTTTGGAAAAGTACAGATCATGGCGCTACATGGAACTTACTTGCCAGCACATCATCTTATTTTAATGTATCAAAACTTTTATGCGATGCAGCAGGTAATTTATATGTAGGTTCTATTGTAAGCAATACAGGTGGTGGTTCCAGCGGTTTATTCAGATCAACCAATGGCGGCACATCTTTTATTAATATTTCGCCTAACGGAATTGATTCAAGAATAACTGATTTTGTTATAAGCTCAACCGGAACATTTCATGTGTGTGCAGGTTATTATAATTCGGCTACTCCGGGTTACAGATATACTGCTACACCAGCAACAGTAACTTCTGGCAGTTGGAACTCAGCAGCAGTATCTTTCCCTGTTACAAGCGCTGCAGATCAAAATTGTATTCTCGCCTGTAAAGGTGATACTTTATATGCTGTGCCTTCTAATTCAAGCTTTCTCGTTCCCACAATTTATAAATCAACAAATGGCGGTGCAAACTGGGCAGCCACACTAACATCTCCACCCAATTCTGGTAATACGGCTTTTTCAAACGGACAGGCATGGTATTGTCTTGGTGCAGATGTGAATCCGTCTGATGCAAATAAAGTTATTGTAGGCAGTCTTAATTGTTATGCAACAACTGATGGAGGAGCAACCTGGAACCAAATATCAGATTGGGTAACAGGGCCAACCGGGCAATATGTGCATGCGGATATTCAAACAATAAAATGGTATGCAAATAATGAGGTATTGGTAGGGTCAGATGGAGGAATATTTTATTCTCCTGATGCAGGTGTTACTTTTCAGGATAGAAATAGAGGATTAAATATTAAACAGTTTTATTCATGTGCTTATCATCCCACTTCGTTCGATTATTTTTTAGCAGGTGCACAGGATAATGGATGCCACCAATTTACAGCACCCGGTTCAAATATTACAACTGAAGTAACGGGTGGTGATGGAGCATTTGTTCATATTGATCAGAATGAATCTTCCTATCAATTTGTTTCTTATGTTAATAACAGGTATCGCAGAAGTATCAATGGTGGTAACAACTGGTCAGGGATAAATTTTTTTAAAGGAACCTCTGCAAGCGGAACTGACTTTGGTTCATTTATTAATCCAACTGATTATGATAATACAGCCAATATTTTATATTGCGGAAGTGATGCCGGAGAATTTTTCCGGTGGTCAACTGCACAAACAACAGCAGCAGGCAATTATTATGATACAGATGGATTTCCCAGTGGTGCTAATATACTTACGGTAAGTAATTTAACCGGTACTGTAAGAGCTGTAACAGTTTCTCCCTATACGGCAAATCGAATATACCTTGGTACAGGTTCTTCTAAATTAGTTAAAATAGATAATGCCAATACTTTCACATCTGGTTCTGCAGGAACAGATATTACGGGTGCTTCTTTCCCTGCCAGTAGTACCATTTCATGTATCGCTGCAGGCTCTGATGATAATAATCTTATGGCTTGTTTTTCTAATTATGGAGTAATGAATATTTGGGTAACAACCAATGGCGGAACAACCTGGACAGGTATTGATGGAAACTTACCCGATATGCCTGTACGATGGGCAGTGTTTGATCCTGCTTCAAATACAAAAGCATGGATAGCTACTGAAACTGGTGTGTGGAGCACAACGGCGATTAATGGAGGTTCTACAATTTGGACTGCCAGCCCGGGATTCCCGTCTGTACGAACTGATATGATAAAATACCGCTCTGCTGATCAAACCCTTGTTGCTGCAACACATGGTCGTGGCCTTTGGACACAATCATTAGCCATCGTACTCCCAATAAATAATTTTTTATTAAGAGGTAAATGGAAAAGTACTTCCACTACAGAATTATCCTGGGACTATTCAAATAATTCCGGTGCATCATTTGAAATTGAATCTTCTGGTAATGGAACTTATTTTACTAAAGCAGGAGTTTCTCAAACAAATACAAATTATTTGGATCAACCCTCTTCCACAGATATTTATTACCGTATAAAGGGTAAAAATATTTTTGGCAATATTAGTTATTCAAACGTGATACACTTACAAAAAGGTGCGGACAATAAAAATATTACAGGATTAAAACTGTTTCCAAACCCTGTAAAAGATAATATGAAAATTGCTTTTACTTTATCAGGCAACGCTGTAATTCATTACCAGGTAACAACCAGTATCGGACAGGTATGCTGGAAAAAAGAGGAAGATATTTCTGCTACGGGTGAATATATCCGTGAGTGGAATATGCAGAATCTTAAACCGGGTACTTACTTATTTACAATTGTATATAATAATAAAAAGATAGTGCAGAAATTCTCTAAACTGTAAAGCTTTAAAGAAACCAACGTCATTTGCTAACGAAGTGAAGCAATCTTATATCGTACATCTGATATTAAGATTGCTTAGGGCTTTGCCCCCGCAAAGATGAAAATTAAAATTACCTGAGCTTTTGAATATAGTCGTTGTTCATAAATTGTTTTTGTACATCCATTAAATCTCTGCGGATGCTGGCATCTGCTAACTTTCCTTCCATCTCCAAAACAAATCCACCAACAAGGTTTTCATTAACTGATGTTTCTAATTCAATATTTTTTATATGTTCAGAAGCTTTTATCTTATTGATAAAATCGTTCTTTACTTCATCACTTACTTCCATAGCGGTTGTAAGCTTAACTTTATGAATACCCTTTGCCACGTTGTATTGTTGTATAAATGCGGATATGATCCCGGCAAGATTAGCCTCTCTTCCTTTTTTGCCAAGCAGTTTTATAAATGAGGAAGTTAACAGGCTTATTCTCCCTTCTGTAACAGATTCAATTATCTTATTTTTTTTATCCTCTTTAATGATGGGGCTTTTAAGAACATTGGCAAACTCACGACTGGTTTTACAAATGTTATTGAGCAATTTCATATCAGTAAATACTTCTTCTAACAGGCCTTTTTCCTGTGCCAGATCAAGTAAACTTTTTGCGTATCGTATGGCTAAACGTGGGTTTGTCATAATGTGTTGATGTGCAAATATGCTGATGTGCTGATGAATCTGCACATTTGCATATCTGCATATTTTCTAATTAAGTTTTACGTTTTCAGCAAGCTGCTTAATATATTTTTCCTGCTCCTGCCTGTTGTTTAATTCCCGGCGCAATATTTTTTCACTTACTTCTATAACAAGCGTTCCCACCTGGTTTTTAAGGTCAGTTAGGGCAGCCATTTTTTGCTGGTTGATTACCGATTGGGCATCTGCAATAATTTTATTTGTTTCTGCTTTTGCCTGCTCTTTTGCCTCGTTGATAATTTTATCTTTTGTTTCTTTTGCTTCCTTAAGCATTTGCGCTCTTTCTTCACGGGCTTTTACAAGCAATGCCTCATTCTCACTTTTCATTTGAGACATTTCGAGCTTAATGTTTTCTGCTGTTGCCAAAGAATCAGCTATTCCTTTTTCACGCTTGTTCATTGAATCAAGAATAGGCTTCCATGCATATTTTTTAAGAATAAAAAATACAATAAGAAAAGCGAGAAGTGTCCAGATGATCAAACCAAAAGCGGGAGTGAGTAACTGCATTTTTAAATGATTAAATAGTTAAATAGTTAAATAGTTTACGAACTCTAAACCACTTGTTGAATAATGTTATAAAAGTACAAGTGAGTCCCGATAGTTATTGGGACAACGATGTTTAATAGCAGCACAAATGCCGGCTACCAAAATATCACACTCAAATTGTAAGAACTTTCCAAAGTCCCTTTAAGCCTGCCCGACTAATCGTTCAGGCGGGGATTTAGGGGTAAAAAATACTACACTCTCCGCCCTGTGCTTTGAGTGCAGTAACTCTTCGACAAGCTCAGAGCTTTACACAAACATTGCCAGGATACCTACGATAACCGCAAAAAGGGCAACCCCCTCAACCAGTGCGGCGGTAAGAATCATGTTGGCACGAATGTCGTTTGATGCTTCCGGCTGACGGGCAATCGCTTCCAATGCGCCTTTACCAATCTGACCGATACCAATACCAGCGCCCACTGCACCAAGTCCGGCACCAATTGCACCACCTGCATTTGCCCATGGCGTTGTGCTTAAAAAAACATTCAATAAATCCATGATACTTGTTTTATATAATTAAAAATAAAAACTAAACAATAACTGCTTCTTCGTGATGATCTACATCATCATGACCACCTTCAAAAGCCTGACCAATAAATACTGCTGTAAGAATGGTAAAAATATATGCCTGTAAAAAAGCGATTAAAAGTTCAATAAAATAAATAAATATTACAAACGCAACTGACAGCGGTGAAAAACCCCATCCTATTGCTGTGCTTAATGAACCGAAAATAAATATTAAGGAAATTAAACTGATGATAATGATATGCCCTGCGATCATATTTGCAAAAAGACGTATCATTAATGCGAAAGGTTTTGTGAGTACTCCCAGCGTTTCCACAAGAACTAAAATCGGCTTTACTCCCATTGGTACCGGCGGATTAAAAATATGCCCCCAATAATGCTTATTGGTACTAAACATTATCACTATAAAAGAGATAACAGCGAGCACCATAGTAAATGCAATATTGCCTGTAACATTGGCTGATCCCGGGATTAATCCAACAAGATTATTTATCAAAATAAAAAAGAAAACGGTAAGTAAATACGGAAAATACTTTTTGTATTTGCGGCCAAGATTTGGCACTGCAACTTCGTCACGAATAAAAGTGATAATTGGCTCCATTAGATTTTGTACTCCTTTTGGTGCTGTTGTTATTCCTTGTCCACTCCTGTATTTTTTTGCCATATACAACAAAACCCAAACTAACAAAGCAAGCACTAAAAGCATTTGCACAACGTTACGTGTAAGAGAAACATCATATACTGTTACACTATTATTAATTGTGCCATCATTATTTACTGCAACAATTTGCCCGGCTGTATATTTTTTAGGATCAAGTTTGCGTTCTGCAATTTCTTCATCGGTTAAAAGATCATATCCTTTATAATTTTTTTCTCCATGATGAAATTTTGATGACATGAAAACATCAAACCCTTTTGCTTTAGAATATAAAATAACGGGTAGGGGAATGGTTGCATGATGCTGCTGACCGTCGCTTCCTTTATAAGATAAAAAATGAAATTCGTGGGCATCTAAAACGTGACCAAAAATTACTTCATTAGCATCAAAAGACTTCTTTTCTGTCTTCTCATTTGCCACGTGAGCTTCCTTATTTTCCTGCGCTACTGCTGGATTAAAAAAAAGTACAGAAAACACGCTGAAAACGGCTACCAATATAGATTTTATGCTCTTTGCCATCATGCCATCCCTAAATTTGGCGCAAAGATAAGGTTGGAGAGGGGAAATTAAAAATTAGAAAAATTTCTAAGATGATATTTTATAAGTATCAGCCCTTAATACACTAATAAGTTATGATCTTTGTAATTCTTATATCATATACTAATGATGGATGTGCAAAACGATATAATTTCAATGGTAAAAACTCATACCAAAGATTTATATGCTTATACTCTTTCTAAAGTATATCAAAAGGAACTTGCTGAAGATCTCGTTCAGGAAACATTTCTTTCAGCTTTAAAATCTTATACCAATTTTCAAAATAAAAGCAATATAAAGACATGGTTATTCTCCATATTGAAAAATAAGATTGCTGATTATTATCGCTCTAAATATAAAACAGGCACTGAAGTTTCTTCGGACATCATCGAAAAATTCTTTGATGACAATCATCATTGGAAGCCTGAATACACACCGCAAAATTGGAGTGAAGAAAAAGAATTATTAGATGATCCTGAATTTTCAAATACTTTATCAGAATGTTTAAAGGCATTGCCTGAAAAATGGTATTCTATAGTTCAATTAAAATATCTGGAAGAAACAGACAGTAAAATTATTTGCTCACAATTGGAAATAACTACTTCCAATTTCTGGCAGATCATTCACAGGGCTAAACTTCAGCTAAGAAATTGCCTGGAAGTTAAGTGGTTTAAAGAATAAATTTTAAAAGCTTTGTCAGGAATGAACTAAAGGTGCGACTATTTAAAAAATAAAATTATTTATTATGAAAAGTAAAATCGCACAAACATTTATTGCCGGAATGCTCGCCACAGTTGTGATGACCGTAGTTGGTTTAATGGCTCCATTAATGGGCTTGCCCAAAATGAACCCCGCAGAAATGCTGGCTGGGATGATGGGAATGCCCGTACTGGTTGGTTATTTAATGCACTTTATGATAGGGATTATTTTCGCAGCACTATACGTATATTTATTTAATCCAAAAGTGCACATTCATAGTAAATTAATAAAAGGTCTGTTGTATGGATTTGTGGTATTTGTGTTTGCACAGATAATGCTGTTTGTGTTAGGTAAGATTATGCCCATGCCAATGAGCAATGATAATATGCTGTTGATGATGCTTGGTTCTCTTATGGGTCATTTGGTATTCGGTATAGTTGTGGCATTAGTAGTTCCGGCTTATGCAATTGTAAATTCTAACAATAATTTTCATACTGCACATGTTTAAATATTTTGTATGAGTATAATGAATACAATGATATTGTCTTGCGTAAAGGCAACCCGGCTAATGGAAATGAAAGAACATGTTCCTTTAGGTTTTCTAAAAACTATGCAATTGCACATGCATACTGCTATGTGTTCAGGCTGTAGAAATTATATGAGTCAGAGCCAGTTAATTAATGAACTACTTCAAAAAAAATTTAGTGTTGTACCTGAAGTAGAAGATACAGATGAACTTGAAGCATTGATTCTTGAAAAATTAAGATGAAAATTTTTTCTATGAAAAAAGCATATGTATTTTTTGTTTTATTTTTCCTGGTATACTCCGGGCAGGCACAGACAGATAGCATAAGATATCCGGTAAGCCTGTCTTTATTTGAAGCCGGATCGTTAAATAATATTACTAAGTTGAAATGGAAAACCGAATGTTATATTTCTTATGCAAATTTTCAAATTCAGAAATCATCAGATGCCCTAACATTCACCACAATTAATAGTTTTATTGCAGACAGGCTTAGATGCCTGCAACCATTTGAATTTATCGACAGCGTATCTTTAAATTCGCCGGTGATTTATTACCGCATAAATGCTGGAGATATTGATGGACATTTTTTTCATTCAAAAATAGTCAGGGTATCTAATAAGCAAACAGATTTTGAAATAGTATCTGTATACCCAACTTTTATAAAATCAAAAACCAGTATGGTTTTATCATCACCTTATGACGGGAATATCAAAATGAACCTGATTAATTCAGGTGGCATTGTTGTCAAGCATTATTATTACAACGCGAAAAAAGGCGTAAGTAATTTTACTTTGGATTTTGGTGATGTTTCAAAAGGTAGCTATTGGATAAAATTAACAGGTGTAAAAGGAAAACAACAATCAATAGCTGTAATTAAGCAATAAGCGGCTGATAAAATTAAAATGTAATTTAGTATTGTGCCGTTAACAAGCGGCACATTATTTTTAAATTCCTATTATATGAGTAACAACTATTACAATTCAGAAGATCTAAAAAAATTCGGTAATGTAGCAGACTTTCAAAAAAACCTGGGTGATAAATTTTTTTCTTATTATGGCGAGGTTTTTAAAGACAGTGAATTAACTGCAAGAGAAAAATCATTGATTGCTTTAGCGGTTGCCCATGCTGTCCAGTGTCCTTACTGTATTGATGCATATAGCGGTGATGCTTTTGAAAAAGGGTGGAGTGAAGCGCAGATGATGGAAGCGGTGCATGTTGCATGTGCCATCCGTGGCGGTGCTTCCCTCGTACATGGTGTACAGATGATGAACAAGGTAAAGGAGATAGCGATGTAAAATAGAATCTATGAAATCACTTAAAGCACAAAACAGTTTTCTTGCCGATGCTCATGAACAAATTGAAATTCTTAAGCATGGAAAATCCGGCGAATTTTCTCTTATCCCTTTTCAGCAAAAGCTGGAAACGATTGGCTTGTATCCTTTGAAGCCTGTTGGCATAGATATTTTCCAGGTAAATATTGGTAAGATGTGCAATCAAACGTGCAGGCATTGCCATGTAGATGCCGGACCAGACAGAATAGAAATAATGACAAAAGAATCAATGCAGCAATGCGTGGATGTTTTGCGCAATAATCCACAATTAAAAATAGTTGACCTTACCGGCGGTGCACCTGAAATGAATCCATACTTCCGCTGGTTTGTGGAAGAAATAAAAAAACTTGACAGGCATGTAATGGTTCGCTGCAATCTTACCATCATTTTGGCAAATAAAAAATATTATGATCTTCCTCAGTTCTATAAACAACATAAAATCGAAGTTATTTCTTCTCTTCCATTTTATACGCAGGACAGAACAGACCGGCAACGTGGTGATGGGGTGTTTGAAGACAGCATAAAAGCCTTGCAAATGTTGAATGAAGTTGGTTATGGAAAAGAAGAAACAGATTTGATTTTAAATTTGGTTTACAATCCTGCAGGTGCATTTTTGCCACCATCTCAACAATCGTTAGAAAAAGAATATAAGCAGGTATTAATGCAGCGATACGGTATTGAGTTCAACAATTTATTTGCCATTACAAATCTTCCCATCAGCAGGTTTTTAGATTATTTGCTAACAAGTGGTAATTATGAAACCTATATGGAAAAACTGGTTAGTGCCTACAATCCTGTTGCAGCCGCAAGTGTGATGTGTAGAAATACAATTTCTATTGGATGGGATGGCTATTTATACGATTGCGATTTTAACCAAATGCTGGAATTGAAAGTAAATTGTTCTTCAAAACATATATCACAATTCAATACAGAAACACTTATTAACAGAAATATAATTGTAGGGCAACATTGTTATGGTTGTACAGCAGGTGCTGGCTCAAGCTGTGGTGGTGCAGTAGTTTAAAAATTAAAAATATTATTATGGTCGTATTTCTTTTTATTGCTGTTCTTCTTCTTACCTACTCCAACGGAGCCAACGATAATTTTAAAGGCGTTGCAACGCTGTGGGGCAGCGGTACTTTAAATTATAAAACCGCATTGATATTGGCTACCGTGGCCACTTTTGTCGGTTCTATATGTTCATATTTTTTTGCAGAAACACTCATCAAAAATTTTTCAGGAAAGGGATTGGTGCCAGATAATATAATTCAATCTGCAGATTTTGTTCTGGCCGTTGCACTGGCCGCAGGAACTACTGTTTTATTAGCTACACGGTTTGGTTTTCCTATTTCTACAACACATGGCTTGGTTGGTGCATTAATTGGGACCGGACTTGTGGCAGTTGGCACAGCAGTAAACTTTAACAAGCTGGGAAAAACATTTTTTCTTCCTCTTTTATTAAGCCCGATCGCTGCAGTTATATTAAGTACTTTATTTTACCAGTTGTTTCACAAAACAAGAAAAGCAGCAGGCATTTCAGAAGAAAGTTGTGTCTGCGTCGGTAAAAAATGGATACCGGTTGCTGCCATAGCTAACACTTCCAGTTCATTTACAGCGCTTCCTGTTTTACAAACCACGATTGGTTCCACTGAAGATTGCGCAATGCAATACCAGGGAAAGTTTTTAGGCATTAATTTTCAACCTTTGTTAAACAATTTACATTATGTTAGTGCAGCCATCGTATCATTTGCAAGAGGGCTGAACGATACACCTAAACTAGTTTCTCTTTTATTAATTACACATATTTTCGGCATACCCGTTTACATAACTATTCTTGCTATAGTAATGGCAGTTGGTGGCTTCTTCAATGCAAAAAAAGTAGCCGCTACTATGAGTCAAAAAATTTCTAAATTCAATCATGGGCAAGGGTTTACTGCAAACCTGATAACAGGCGCTTTGGTTATTGCCGCCTCAAAATTTGGACTGCCTGTTTCCACTACGCATGTGTCTGTTGGAAGTATTTATGGCATTGGTTTAGTAAATAAAACTGCCAACAACAAAGAGATTTCAAAAATTGTTTTATCGTGGATACTAACATTGCCGATCGCAGCAATGTTAAGCGCTCTTTTTTATTTTGTTTTTCATTCATTCATTAGATAAAAAATATTATGCAACAGGATTATTTAGATACAACAAAGAACGTTTATAAAGAAGCAGCAGAAAATCCGCAGGTTGGTTTGTGTTGTACCACCACTCCTGTTTGGCAATTACCGGGATTAAGCATTCCAAACAAAATGCTGGAAATGAATTATGGTTGTGGCAGCACTGTCAACCCCAGAGACTTAGTAAATAATCCAAAGGTATTGTATGTTGGGGTTGGTGGTGGAATGGAGCTATTACAATTTTCTTATTTCAGCCGGCAAATTGGTAACATTATAGGTGTAGATGTTGTTGACGAAATGCTGCAGGCTTGTAAAGAAAATTTTGTAGATGCAGAAAAACAAAATCCATGGTTTCGTAATGAATTTATAAAGCTTGTAAAAGGTGATGCTTTGAATTTGCCAATTGAAAATAACTGTATTGATGTAGCTGCACAAAATTGTTTATTCAATATATTTAAACATGAGGATCTTAAAAAAGCATTACAGGAAATGTACCGGGTACTGAAGCCCCGTGGAAGATTGGTATTATCAGATCCAGTTTGTGATGATGAAATGCCTGAAAATTTAAAACAAGATGAACGCCTCAGGGCTTTGTGTTTAAGCGGTTCCGTTCCATTAAAAGAATACATCAAATTGATTACTGATGTTGGATTTGGAACAGTGGAAATAAGAGCAAAACGTCCTTATAGAATTTTAGATCCTGTTAATTATGATACCGATGAATTGATATTTATAGAAAGCGTAGAAGTATGTGCTATTAAAGATCCTATGCCTGCTGACGGTCCTTGTGTGTTTACCGGTAAAACGGCTATTTATTATGGACAGGAAGATTTTTTTGATGATGAAAAAGGACATATGATTTTACATAATCAACCCTTAGCAGTTTGCGATAAAACAGCAGGCAATTTAAAGGCATTAAACACGAATGATATTTTCATTTCTGAAAGTACCTTTTTCTATGATGGCGGAGGATGTTGTTAAGCTATAAGTATGGAGCAATTAAATAAAGCAAAAGATTTTTTATTATCACATGGTTTTTTAAATGCTGAAATTGGCGTTGTGCTGGGCACGGGGCTTAATGAACTTTTAAATTTAATTAATGTAACCAACACTGTGCCTTATGCTAAAATCCCGGGCTTCCCTTTATCAACAGTTGAATTTCATAAGGGTAATCTTATTTATGGTGATATAGAAAATAAAAAAGTGATTGTAATGCAAGGCCGCTTTCATGCTTATGAAGGATATTCAATGCAACAGATTGTTTTTCCTGTCAGAGTGTTGAAATTACTTGGAGTACAGAAACTTTTCTTATCCAATGCTGCAGGTGGAATTGATTTGAGTTTCAAAAAAGGAGATTTGGTTTTAATTGATGACCATATAAATCTGCAGTTGGAAAATCCATTGACAGGAAAAAATATAGACGAATTGGGCAGTCGCTTCCCGGACATGAGCCAGCCTTACAGCAAAGACCTTTCAAATAAATTAATTGAGAAAGCAAATAAATTAAACATCAAATTAAAGAAAGGTGTTTATGCTGCCGTGAATGGTCCCAACCTGGAAACAAGAGCAGAATATCGTTACCTGAAAATTATTGGAGCGGATATGATTGGCATGTCAACAGTGCCTGAAGTTATTGCTGCCAATCACATGCAACTACCTTGTGCTGCCATTTCTGTAATTACTGATGAATGTGATCCGAATAATTTGCATCCTTTAAATATTGATGAAATAATTGAAGTGGCAGGTAAAGCAGATACAAAGCTTTCTAATCTTTTTTATGAAACAATAAAGTCATTATAAATGAAACAGGTGGTTTTAATTTTTGCAAAGAACTTAATTCATGGTGAAGTAAAAACAAGGCTTGCAGAAACAGCTGGTAAGGATGTTGCCTTTTATGTTTATAAAGAACTTTTGCTGCATACCAAAGGAATAACAAAAGATATAAATACTGGTAAAATTGTTTTCTATTCAAATGATATAGAAGCCCAGGACATTTGGAGTGATGAAACTTTTAACAAGCAAATTCAAATGGGCAATGATCTTGGTGAAAGAATGCAAAATGCTTTTGAGTATGCTTTTAAAAATGGATATGAAGAAGCGGTTATTATAGGAACGGATTGTTTTGAACTTACTTCAT
Organism: Chitinophagales bacterium; assembly: GCA_025353485.1. Lineage (GTDB taxonomy): Bacteria > Bacteroidota > Bacteroidia > Chitinophagales > Chitinophagaceae > Ginsengibacter. Next base: position 27,541 of record JANXQO010000114.1, on the reverse strand, counting down.
CAATAATTAATGATGCCTTCTCATTTTTGAAAAAGCATGATATTGTTATTGGTCCTGCTAAAGACGGTGGTTATTATTTGTTAGGCATGAAGAAATTATATCCTGAAATTTTTCAAAATATTTCCTGGAGCACAGCCAATGTGTTGCAACAAACTTTGGATAATTGCAGCAAAAAAAATCTTGCTTATCATCTATTACAGGAACTGTCAGATATAGATGATGAAAAAGATTTAGTAAAAACAAAACTTGCATTAATCAATGAGTATAAGGCAATTGATATTTGTTTATAATGCAGAAAGCGGATTATTTAATTCACTATCAGACTTTGCTCACAAGATCCTTTCTCCATCTACATATAAATGCCAGCTCTGTGCTCTAACCTTTGGTAATTTCAACATGAATACGGAATGGAAAAAGTTTATAAAAACGCTACCGTTACAAGTTGTTTTTTTACATAAAGATGAATTTATAAGTAAATATCGGGTTAGCTCTGCGGGTTTTCCATCAGCTTATATAAAAGATGATGACAAAATAAAACAGATAATACCTGCAACAGAATTTCAGCAATGTAAATCACTTGAAGAATTAAAGCAATTAGTATCATACAAAGTAACTGCCTATGATAAGTATAATTATTCCAACCTATAATGAAGAAGAACAAATAGCTGAAACAATTGGTAAAACTCATACTGACAATGGGCAGTATCCAATAGAAATAATCATTGTGGATGGTGGAAGTACTGATGCAACAGTCTCAATTGCCTGTAATTTTAAAGGTATAACAATAGTAAGTGAGAAAAAAGGAAGGGCTGCCCAAATGAATAAAGGCGCATCAATTGCTAGAGGTGATATTCTATACTTTCTTCATGCTGATAGTATTCCACCAAAAAAATTTACTGCTTACATTATGGAAGCAATAGACAAAGGATTCAGTAGCGGTTGCTTCAGGCTTTGTTTTGATTATTCTCATTGGTTTTTAAAAGTTAATAGCTGGTTTACAAGGTTCGATGTAAATGCCGTTCGCTTTGGCGACCAAAGTTTATTTGTATCAAAAGATGTTTTTAATAAAAGCGGTGGTTTTAAGGAAAGTCTTTTGATGATGGAAGATCAGGAGATTATTCATAGGATAAAGAAGTATGGAAAATTTATAGTGATGAATGATTTTGTAACCACTTCCGCAAAAAAATATTTAGACAACGGTATTTACAGAATGCAGGCAATCTTTTTTCGTATCTGGTTCCTTTATTATTTAGGTTACTCACAGCAACATTTATTGAAGTTGCATAGAAAACTTGTTCGCAAACACAAACTTTAGAAATAGATAAATTATGGCATGGTGGGAAACTTTTAAAGAATGGTTTTTAAGTTTGGGGGGGAAATACAATGTAAATCCTTACATATTCGGAGGCATTTATATTGGTGCCATACCTTTATTTTTTCTATGTCTTAGATGGACTATCAAAAATAGTAAGCATAAAAAATCTTTTGTGCTGCCTTTATTGCTCACAGGCTTTTGTTTTATTTCAGCTTATTTGTATCTAATTATTGCAGGCAAAAATATCCCGGTATGGGTGTATGTTTTTATTGGAGTGATGATTGTGTATGGTATTTATTCATCTGTAAAAACGATAAAGAAAAAAACTAAAGCATAACATAATAATATATAATGAAACCAAACGATGATAATGCAAAGCTTTCACCATCTCAAAGACCTTTTAGAATATTAATTATTTCCGGCTCTGACAGAAGGCAATATAATTGTCCCGGTGTTGACAGCAAATCAAGAATGCTGATGTTGAAGATGGCTGAAATGCTTCCGCAGAATTGGGAAATTGATTATGAAGATCTGGGAAATGTATATGCAAGGGAACATATACAAAGCTGCAATGCCTGTGTATCCACATCAATGGCATTATGTGTATGGCCCTGTAACTGTTATGAAAAGAACAGCAGCAAAGAACCTGACCTTATGTGGAATTTAGATTTGTATTCAAGATTAGATATGGCTGATGCATGGGCTATCATTGGTCCGATAAATTGGTATAGCTGTAGCTCCAATTTAAAGCTCATGTTCGATAGATTGGTTTGTATGAATGGTGGCAATCCTGATGAAAAAACTATTGATCATAAAAATCCTGAAAAAGCAATGGCGCTGGAACATACAGAGCAATGGAAGGAAATGAGTGTTAACCACCTTGAAGGCAGAACCGCAGCCTTCTTTTGCTATGGAGATGAAGGGGGCGATGAGATGGATGAGAACAATGTTCCTAAAATATTGCAACACAAAAATTATTTTAACGCACCAGAAGAACCTTTCGAACATGAAAGAGATGCTTATGCGCCGCTGGTTTGGCAATGCCGTTATGGAGGGATAGAGGTGCCTGATAATTTATGGGCACATGCTACCTCCGGCAAAGGAAAAAAGTACAGTGATAACCAGGCAGAGGATGTGATTGAGGAAAATGAATTTATGCAAGCTTTTAATGAATGGGTAAATCAATTTAAAATCTTCGTTCAACAAAAAGGAAAAGTAAAACCAAATAAATACAGAGCTTATGGATACCAACCGCCAAAGCATATTTGGGCAAGTGTACAGGATGGGGTCCGTTATTTTGAAATGATGGTTGGCAAAGCGCCAAAAGGATCATCACCAAAAATTCAGGATGACCTTGGACTTAATAAAGATGCGACATGGCATACTAAAAAAAGCGAAGGCAAAAAATTAAGAGACGATGATTAATCATTTACCTAATAAAGTAAAATTATGAAAACCCCATTGGTAAAACCTTTACCCACCGTTGGAAATACTGAACTGGAAGAACTGGTAAAATTTTTCAACGAAACACTGGGTTTTTGCCCCAACAGTGTGCTCACCATGCAGCGACGGCCACATATTGCAAAAGCATTTGTAAATCTGAATATGGCTGTGATGAAAAACGAAGGCAGAGTAAGCAGTGCATTAAAACGTTTAATTGGTTATCTCTCCAGCTATACTGCAGGCTGCAGGTATTGCCAGGCACATACTATACGTGCAGCAAAACGTTACGGAAGCGAAGTGGATAAACTGCAAAACATTTGGGAATATAAAAAACATCATTCATTTACTGATGCTGAAAGAGCAGCCTTTGACTTTGCTATTGCTGCCAGCGCCATTCCCAATGCTGTTTCAGATGAAGTTGCAGATAATCTTCGTAAGCACTGGGATGAAGGTGAGATTGTAGAAATTCTTGGCGTTATCAGTTTGTTTGGCTATCTCAACCGATGGAACGATTCTATGGGCACACCGCTGGAAAAAGAAGCCATTGCCTCAGGGAAAACTTATCTGGCAAAAAGAGGATGGAGCGCAGGAAAACACAGCTATGAATAAAGATGAAGGCATGCATAAAAACTTAAGCACAACCCTAATCTTTGGTGAAGGCAAAATGTATTTACAGAAACAACAAAACAGATAAGGTGAAAAATTAAGAGACAATGATTAAATCTATTTTTGATATTTATGGGACACCTATACTGATTACAATTTTTGTTGTACTATTTATTCTTGAAACTAAACTTCAATTAAGAAAACTGGTACAGAGCAGATGGAAAAGAATACTTATCAATTTCATTGTATCTATTCCTGCTTTTGCTTTGCTACGTATTCTTTTTATTCCCACTATGGTTTGGCTGGCAGTAAAAAATCAGGGCTGGCATATAGGATTGAATTATTTATTGGATGTACCTGTATGGTTAAAAGCTGCCATTGTTTTTTTATTGCTTGATTACAGCAATTATATCTGGCATATACTTTTACATAAACTTCCTTTTCTATGGCGTTTTCATTTGGTACATCATACTGATCTTGACCTGGATCTGACAACAGCATTCCGTTTTCATTTTGGTGAAATGATTGGTTCCGTATTCTTTCGTGGCGCTGCAGTGTTATTAACAGGAGCTCCAATCACACTTGTTCTTATTTATGAAATTATTTTTGAAGCAGCCACTCAATTTCATCACAGCAATACCAAACTTCCATTCCATTTTGAGAAACTCTTAAATAAATTAATTGTAACGCCAAGGATGCATGGCATTCATCACTCAATTGTAAAGAGAGAAACAGACAGCAATTACTCCATCATTTTTTCTTTCTGGGACAGGATACATAAAACAGTAAGAATAAACATCCATCAAAATGAAATTGTAACAGGCGTACCGGCTTATGCTGATGAAAAAGAGTTAACCATTGGAAATCTTTTAAAATTGCCATTTACTACCATTCGTCCCTGGAAAAAACATTCTTCCAAAAGATAAAAGTAATCCTAACAAGTTAAAATATTGACGTATCACTTATTATAATTGGCTAAATTAACAGCTTATAATTTTTTAACACTTGTTGCAGCGTTCTTAAGGTTAATCCGTATCTATATAAAAGGCTTCAAAGTTTGCAGGGGTATAAAGCGTTGTCCCGATTGATACATATTATCATAAATGAGTTTAAAAATAAAGCAGGGCTTTGGAAAATATAAACCACATTATTAAAGGGTGCATACATAAGGAGCCTAAATATCAACGGCTGCTTTATGACCGCTATCGTGGCTTTGCCTGCAAGGTGGTTTTTAGATACATATACCGGTATGAGAAAGCCATTGATATAGTAACGGACGGATTTGTGAAAGCTTTTAATCATTTTGATAATTTTAAAATGCGTGAAGGAGATGACACTGAGAAACTGCTGATGGGATGGTTAAAACGGATCATGATCAATTGTTCCATTGATGAACTGAGACATAGCAATATGCTTCCTGAAATTGGTGGAATACCTGAAGATGTATGGGAGATAACAGATAAATATGATGATGCTGACCAGTTGATTTTATACAAAGATCTCATCAGCCTGATAAAAGAGCTGCCGCCAAATTATCACGTTGTTTTTAATTTATATGTTCTTGATGGTTATTCGCACAGTCAGATTGCTGAGATGATGAACATTTCAATAAGTACATCAAGATCGAGCCTGAGCAGGGCAAAAGCCCTGGTGCAAAAACTAATTAAAAATATGGAGGAAGGAAAATTATGCAGGATTTAGAACCCGATATGGAAGACTTGTTGCGAAGGGCAGCAGAAGCTTATCCGCTAAAGCAAGGTGAGGATAAGTGGGATGATATTGCTACAAAAATTTCGCAGAAGTCTGCAGGCGTGCATATACCTAAGCAAAAGCAGGGATGGCAACATAAAAAGTATACGGCAGTGTTGCTATTCAGTTTTTTATTACTTGGATATTTGGTTGTAAATAATGGTAAGAAGCAAAATAATCCAATCCTGCAAAATGCAGAGAAATATACAGCACCACCCACATCTTCAATTACTACTAAGAAAGGTGGTAACCAAATTTTACCGGAAAGTTCAACTCAGGAAAAAAGTTTATCTCAAAATAAGAATCAATCTATTGCTACCAATCATTCAATAGCGGATGGTAAAAAGACTGTCTCCAAAAATACTGATGCTATCAATTCCGGCATATCGGCTAAAATAAAATCGGATCAGACAAATAACGTAACGTTTGCTGTTGCAGAGAATAATACTGATGAAAAATCAAGTATCACAAAAAATGATTTGGTAAATGAAGTTTCCCTTATTCCTCTTTCTGAAAAAGAAAGTTTTTTGAATACGATTAAATTATCTCCTGAGCAATATAACAGGGTGAAACAATTTGATGGCTTACCATTAAATAAAGACGGGGCAAACATAAAAACCAAATTTTCAAAAAAAGGATTTTATTTTGGAATGGTATCAGGGGTTGATATAAACGCCGTCAAGGATCAGGGATTTAAAAAAGCCGGATTTGATGTAGGAGTGCTTACCGGTTATCGCTTTAGTACTGCACTATCACTTGAAACCGGACTGTTATTCGCAAAAAAATTTTACTGGACACCCGGAAAATATTTTAGCACAGATGAAATGCGTTCAACCATGCCAGCCGGAACTGAGTTAATTGAAGTTCATGGAAGCAGCAGGGTTTTAGAAATACCTCTTCATCTTCGCTATGATCTGTTGATGAAACACAACCATCGTCTTTTTACAACAGCAGGTTTTTCTTCATATATAATGACCGAAGAAAATAACCAGTATTATACTATGCTCAATGGAATTCAAGGAAAGGTGAATACTTCATACAAAAAAGACAGGCGATATTTTGCTGCTGCTATTGACCTTGGATTGGGCTATGAGAAAGACTTAGGAAATAAAATCCATATTCGCTTTGAACCTTATTTACAACTGCCGTTAAAAGGAATTGGTATAGGTCATCTGCCGGTGAAGAGTGCAGGCCTTAGGATAGCCATTACACGGTCTATGCATTAACCGCTACCAGTCTGCTGTTAGAGCAGTCGCCACTAAATGTTAGTTCCATTAAAAACTAACAGCAGTTTGCTGATTAGGATAGTAATGTTCTGTTCGAAAAAGGACCTTATATATATAAACTGAAACCCATCTTAATAAAAATCGATTTTAAAAAGAGCGTAATATATTTTTTCATTCAAAATAAAAACGACAGTTATGAAATCAATCAAATCTTTTATGGCAGCAACGTCAGTTGCATTAATCCTTTTTTCTTGTGAAAAAAATATTCAGGATCCTGCAAAAGATGAAGTGGCGGCACTAAAAACTTCTTCTATTAATCTTCAAAGCAAGAAAGGAACCGCAGGATATGTTTATACATTAAGCAATCAAACTGCAGGAAATAAAGTGCTCGTTTATTCCCGAACCTCTGAAGGAACACTTAGCTATGTAACTGCATATCCCACAGGCGGTACAGGCACCGGCACCGGCTTAGGAAATCAGGGAGCTATTGCTTTGTCGGGTAATAGTGATGGCCATCGCAGTGATGGCGATCATAATGATGGCGATCATGATAATGATCTGCTGCTGGCCGTGAATCCCGGAAGCAACTCTGTGTCTTCATTCAAAGTTTCAGGCAATGGGCTTCAATGGGTATCAACTGTTTCTTCGGGTGGCACTACACCTGTTAGTGTTACCGTGAACAATGATCTTGTTTATGTTTTAAATTCAGGAGGAAGCGGCAACATTTCCGGATTTAGGCTTCATGCCGATGGAAGTCTTCATCCGATTGCTAATTCTATCAGGCCTTTGAGTTCTGCAAGCGCCGGTGTCGCACAAGTGTCTTTTGTTGCAGACGGAAACGCAGTAGTTATAACTGAAAAGGCCACCAATAAAATTATAACCTATACCATCAATTCACAGGGCATTCCGGCAATGATGCATTCGCTTACTTCTGCCCATCCAACACCATTTGGTTTTGCTGTGGGGCATAATGGAAACATTTTTGTTTCTGAAGCAGCAGGTGGCGCCCCCGGCGTAAGCGCCCTTTCATCTTACCATATCAATGATAACGGAACTATTGCATTGGTAGATGGCCCGGTTGGAGCCAATCAAACTGCAGCATGCTGGGTAGTGTTAACCAACAATGGCAAATATGCTTACACAACCAATACCGGCAGTAACAATCTTTCTACATTCAAAGTAAATTCATTGGGCAGTATAAGCGTACTCAATCCTATATCAGCTACTACAGAGAACGGCCCTATTGATGCCGCTTTAAGTAACAATTCAAAATTTTTGTATGTGCTTAATTCGGGCAGCCATAGCATTGGTGTATATGAAGTGGCTAACAATGGCAGTTTAAGCAGTGTGCAAACCGTACCAGGTTTACCTGTAGGCGCCACTGGGTTAGCTTCAAGATAAAAAATTCAATTTTCCCGACGAAATTTCAAACTTCGTTGCATTTAACTTTATCGTAAAATTTCCGCCGCTTTCTATTTATTGTATGGCATACAACTCCTACTTATTGCTTCTCCCGCCCTGGTGGGAGAAGCAATCTTACGACATATTGTCTTTATAAATATTTATAAGGACTTGTTTTCAAAATGGATTTTCACGATAGCTAAGCATTTTTGTATATGTATCTAACATTTCCTGTTGCGAAGCGCCTTTCTTATACCTACGAACGATTTTGAAATTGGCTAACTGTACATGCAGCCAGCTATTGGTATCATATTTCCTTGCGGAGATTAAAGTTTTACCTTTTAATATTTTGTACCTGCCCAACTTTCTTGCCCTCTTACAAAACTCAAATTCTTCCATGATCTTCATGTCTTCTCTAAAACCTTTGCATTGTTGAAACAATGATTTTTTAATAAACAGTGTTTGATCGCCACCCATGCAAATAAAAAGATCAAAAAAAGTAAACCATGCATTGATTTTAAGAATTGTTTTATGAGAATCAAACTTTGTACGATAGCGGCCTATGTTATACCCTTCTTTTATGGCTTGCTGAATATTTGCAATAAAATCTGCAGGAGGAAAACAATCTGCATGTATAAAATAAAGCACATCACCTTTAGCTATGGCGGCGCCATGATTCATTTGGGCAGAGCGGCCTTTGCCGGGAGAAAGCAGTGCATTAGCTCCGGCTTGTTTTGCTATTCCAATTGTATTATCACTGCTTCCTGCATCCGAAACAATTAGATCAACCAGTGAACTGTTACTGTTGGCAATAAGGTATCGGATAAGTTTACCAATATTATCTGCTTCATTGTAAGTTGGGATAATTATACTGATCGTCATGTATGGGTAAAAATTCTTTCCTGTATTTTTCGTCTGTCTAAATTACAATTATACCAATTCCTCCTTCTTTTCAAATTGCATTTTATGAAGCTGGTAATAAAATCCCTGCTTTGCTAAAAGCTCGTTGTGTGTTCCTATTTCCATTATCTCACCTTTGTCCAAAACCAAAATCTTATTTGCTTTTCTTATGGTAGAAAGACGGTGGGCAATAACAATTGATGTTCTTCCGTAAATCAGTTTATCAATTGCGTGTTGAATTAATATTTCACTTTCGGTATCTATTGATGAAGTGGCTTCATCAAGAATTAAAATGGAAGGGTTGTACAATAACGCTCTTATAAAAGATAGTAACTGCCGCTGACCAAGTGATAAAGTTGCACCTCTTTCCATAACATTATAATCATAATTACCCGGCAACTGCATAATAAAATTATGTACACCGATAAGTCTTGCAGCTTCTATCACTTCTTCTTTTTTTATGTTCTCATTTCTCAGCGTCACATTATCATAAATTGATCCGCTGAATAAAAAAACATCCTGCAATACAACTGCAATATTGCTTCGCAGATAATCCAGGTTGTATTGATCAATATCTACATCATCAATTTTTATTTTGCCTTTTTGAATATGATATAACCGGTTAAGCAGGCTGATGATAGAAGTTTTACCGCTGCCAGTATGCCCAACAATGGCAAGGGTTTCACCAGGTTGTATGGCAAATGAAATATTTTTTAAAACATATTGCTCATCATTGTAAGCAAACCAAACTTTTTCAAATTCAACATTGCCGTTTAGTTTGCCCCTTTCCGCTAAAGGAGTATCGCCCCCATCCCCTGAAGTGAGGCCTGTCTTCTCCCGTTCAGGGGACAGGGGAATAAAATCTTCGTTTTCTAAAACTTTAAATACACGCTCACTTGCCACCATACCCATTTGCAACACATTAAATTTATCAGCAATAACCCGCAATGGCCTGAACAATAAATTCAGGTACATAATAAATGAAATGATGACACCGGCATTAAAAGAATTATTTGCACCCCACCAAACTAAAAGCCCTGTAGAAAATGCAAGTACAATTTCTACTACCGGAAAAAAAACAGAATAAGCAAGAATAGCCCTGATGTTGGCATTACGATGTTCTTTATTTATCTTTTTAAATTTTTCAAACTCTTTATCTTCCACTGCAAAAGCCTGTACCACAGCCATACCGGTAATATGCTCCTGCACAAAGGCATTAAGATTAGCTACTGCATTACGTACTGCAATAAAAGATTTGTTTACGGTTTCTTTAAAAAAATAAGTAGCAATTATTAATACCGGGAAGGGAGCAAGGCTAATAAGCGCCAGCCGCCAATCCACATAAAACATAAAACATAAAATAGAAATGATGGAAAGAATATCAGCAATGATCGGGATCAATCCGTCAGAAAAAATGTCATTTATAGATTCAACATCATTTACTGTTCTGGTGGTTAATGTACCGATAGGTGTTTTATCAAACTGCGAAAGATTTAAGCCAAGCACTTTTTTGTAAACAGTAACCCTCATATCTTTTATAACCGACTGCCCAAGCCATGCAGTAATGTAGGTAAAATAAAAACGCAGCCCTGTTTCAAATAAAAGCATTCCTATCTGGATGACGGTTATAAGAATAAGCCAATAGGTATCTTTGTCTTTAATAAAATTATTTACAGTGTATTGAATAAGAAATGGCCGCAGCGGAGATATTACAGCTAATACAACAGAAAGAAAAATAGAAGCGTATAATTTCTTTTTGTAGGGTGCCGCAAATCGAAATACTTTTTTAAGCTGCGTAAGATCAAATATTTTTCTTCCAAATTTTTTTGCCGGCATTCAGCAAATTTAGTGTGAAACGTGAAAGAAAAGAATCATGAAATGTGAAACGTGAAATGTGAAAAATAAAAAGGGAGAAATTTTCATGCTTGTCCTTTGACCTCTCCCGTTTTACGTTTCACAATATTACTGTGTTCCCGCTTTTGAATAAGCTTTAATAAATAATGCGCCAAGGTTTTTATGTGGCGGAATATAATCATCAAACAGATCTTTTTTATCTCTGCCTGCTTTTGTAAAAAGACCTTCAAGGTTATTCCACATCTCACGCCAGTCAATATTTTTACCGGCACGTAACGTATTATTTATCGCTTCAATAATAGGCTTGTTTACATCCCTTGCACCAATTTGTTTTGTTGAAATAATATGTGCATCGGGAGCATAATCCAATATTTGTTTTAAGTTGTTATAACCTCCGCAAGAGCCGAGCATAATTATTTTTGCTGACTCAGGCATTTGCCCAATGGTATATTTAAGATGGTAACTATGCCCACGATGAATAACAATAGTGGGTCTTAAATTACTTGTATCAAGATAATCAATAAGTGCTGTTTGGGCAGCAGCGTCTTTTTCAGTTTCATTATCCAATGGACGGTTTGCATAGATCCAAACAGACTTTCCTTTGATAGATTTTATTTCTACCCAATCTTTTTTTAAAGTTATTTTCCATTCAGCAGGTGGAAAAGAACTCATAAAACTTGAATAAGATTCTTTGCCATCTTTATCACCATAAAAAAATACCTGTTGAATAATTCTTCCCCCATCATCCGCCAGCTTATTATTATCCACTGTATACACAGGGGCAATGCCAATTTCTTTTGAGAGATCAATATGATTTGTTGAATCGCCTGAAAGAAAGATCATTTTTAGAAGATTATAAATCTTTTGCCCGCGGGAATTACCGTTTTGGGCACACCGCTGTTCATTATCTGTAACATATCTTAACATTGATCTAAGCAGTGTAGTATTCCTTATGCTTCCATAGGAATCTGCAACATCTACAGCATCTTCTAATGATAAGGAACTTTCCAAATTAGTAACAAAGGCTCTCATCAATTTTTCTGAATTATCAGGCATTGTTCGTAAAAACGTATCCAGCTTATTATAACCGGCAGCCATTTTTATAAATTTTTTAAAATGATCAAAATTTACTGACATAAGCAATGAATCGCCATGCGGTTTAGTACCCATCCTGTTTAGCATAAAATCAAAAGCATTTTTATAGCTTGATGTGTAAATTTCATTTTCCCCTAATACCATCATGTAGTACAGATCCTGCGCATCAAGTGGCGCCAACGCTTTAAACCGAATGGCAGGATTGTTTATCTCATGAAGATCATTAATAGGTGTAATAAAATGTAGTATAGCCCTTCTTTGTAACATATCTGTTAATCCATTAACACCAAGCATTGCCACAGGAGTATCTTTATGAAGCAGCCTGTTATAATAATCTATCTCCGTTCTTACTAATAATTTATAATATCCTACACTATCATATTTTGTACTATCAGTACCTACAAATTTTGAAATACTTTCTATGGTTTGCTTTCCACTTATCAGGTCATCTAAAAAAGGGAAATAAAATAATGCATCCTTACGGGTACTTAACTGCACAATTGTTTTTATGCGGTTATCTGCATTTCTTTTTATCAATTTACCCTGCAAACTATTAGCAGCCTGAGCATAGGAATATATTTGACTGGGGCTGCGATTGTATGCTACCAGCACCAATTCATCAGCAAAAGACTCATCTATGTAGGGGCCAATGCGTGATAAAATTTCATCAGGGTGAAGCTGGCAATATTTTAAAAATAAATATTTCCGGCTTTCTTTGTAACCCATATTGTCTTTAAAAATTTCTGAATTAATAACACCAACCTCGTAAGGAACCTGGTTAATATAGGGAGCCATACTTTCGCCCCTGATAGTAGCTTTTAATATCGCAGAAAAATTATCTACCAACACGGGTGCAAGTGCGGGAGCAAGTTTATGTGATTTCCAACTGTTGTTAAAATTTCTTACAAGAGATTCCACCAAACGCAAATACCGGATCTTATCATTATTGGTAGGTAATGCCGGGTTTTTTTCTATACCTGTTTTTAGATTATTTATTTTTCTGAGCAAGGCATCTGTTACCTGCAGGTTAATTTCATCTACAGTAGATATTTTAATAAATCCATCTAATTTGCCATCAATCCTGTCAGCTCTATTTTGTTCTGTAATTATCTTATCATGAAATACACGCCTGCTTAAAGGAATTGTATCATTATAAGCAAAAGAAAAAAACGGGGTTAAAAGAAGAGCGAATATGAAAGAGTAAAAAATGTTTTTCATAATTGTTTTGCTATACTACACAAAAATAGTTCCATTGGTTTAAATTAGATTAAGATGAACGCATATTAAAATAGCAAATGCATTGCAAATGCTCTATAACAGAAGGTATTAACCTTTTTTTAAGAAGCCCTTCAATATTTACCGCATTGGCAAAGCCATATCTCTATTAAGCATATTATCCCTGTTGGCCATATCCCATGCCGTTAAAAAAATAAGTCTTACTCTTTTTTCCATCAGGTCAAAATTTATTTTATCAACCGTATCTGTTGGTTTGTGATAATCCGGCCTCAGCATACCATCATAATAAAAAATAATGGGCACTCCTTTTCTGGCAAAGTTGTAATGATCGCTTCTGTAATAAATGCGTTCTTTATCGTTTGGATCATTGTATTTATAATCGAGTTCCAGGTTAATGTATTTTTTATTTATATCAGTGCTGATGGGTTTAAGATCAGAACTTATTTTATCATCGCCAACTATATATACATAGTTTGTACTGTCGCCAATTTTTCTGTCAGGGTCAATTCTTCCAACCATATCGGTATTTAAATCAACAGTTGTTCTTTCTAATGAAAATAACGGATGATCAGTATAATATTCAGAGCCCCACAAACCTTTTTCTTCGCCACTCACTGTCATAAAAACAACTGTTCTGGCTGGTCCGTATCCTTCTGCTTTTGCCTTTGCAAAAGCCCGGGCCATTTCAATAACGCTTACTGTTCCGCTGCCATCATCATCTGCTCCATAAAAAATCACACTATCTCTTTTACCAAGATGATCATAATGCCCGGTTAAAAAAACATATTCATCTTTTTTATCATTGCCTTCTATATAACCAATAACGTTTGTGGATGAGAATGGATTTTTTTTCTTTTTGTATTCAATTGTTAGTTGCGAATTTACTATCATGCCTGATGTATTTAAGGGATCCCCATCTTTTGCTTTTTTAAATAATTCATTATACAACTGCTCACCAAAAATATTTATTGCTGCATGATTTACAATTGTTACATAAGTTACTTTATCTGTTTCTGCAGTAACGGGCCTGGGATAGTAAATGCTTGTTCTCCTTGAATTTTTAAGCGTGGTGCCCAACATTAAATTCATTGACGCATTAATTACTATAGCTGCAACAGCGCCTTTTTGTTTAGCCAATATCGCTTTTTTATTTGTGCTCCATTGCTCACTGCGTGCCATACCAAATGTGAGATTTTTACCATTAATCTTAGGTTCTCCTGAAAAGAAAATCACAATCTTACCCTTTACCTCTTTGTCCCCATAATCATTATATTTTTTATCTTCTATTCCATAACCAACAAAAATTACCTGGGTAGATTTTATGTCAACATTTAAGGGCGTACCGGCAGTTACAGTATAATCTGTTCCATATACATATTTATTTTTACCAATTTGTAAAGAAGAATATAATAAGGTATCCTTAAATAAAGGAAATGATTGTTGATACCCGTTTATTCCCGAAGGATGTTTTAATCCCAATACCTTAAACTCACTTTCTATGTAAGCTGCAGCTTTGCGCTGGCCGTGTGTTGCGGTTTCACGGCCTTCCATATCTGCGCCTGCAATAATAGTTAGATATTTTTTTAGATCGTTTGCCGTAATACCTGATGCATATTTTTGTGCAGCATCATTTTGGGCAAATGCCCCAACAGGCAATAAGAACCAGGCAATAAGCAGGCTAAATTTCAAAACCCATACACGAATTTTATTTCCCATGGTATTTATTAATAAAAATAATTTTATGGAGTAGTAAAAAACAATTGCACATTGTCAATTACCTGGTGCCTGCTGAATTTAAGCGCAGGCAATTTTTTCTTTTCTTCTATTATGGCGGCCACCTTCAAAATCAGTATGTATAAATATTTCTATCATTTTTTCTACATCACCCTCTCTTACAAAACGGGAAGGTATACAAATGATATTTGCATCATTATGTTTTCTTGCAAGCTCCGCCAACTCCTCACCCCAGCAGATTGCTGCTCTTACATGCTGATGTTTATTGGCAGTGATGGCTACGCCATTTCCGCTTCCGCAAATCAAAATGCCAAAAGCAGTTTCATTATTCTCAACCGACCTTGCCACGGGATGTGCAAAATCAGGATAGTCAACAGCATCGGTTGAAAACGTTCCAAAATCTTTATATTCCAATCCCTTCCCTTCTAAAAAAGAAATAATGTCTTCTTTATATTCAAACCCTGCATGATCGCAACCGATAGCAACCGGTTTAGTTAAATTAAATGGTGACATAGCTGACAAAGTTTAGTGCCCTAAAGTTAGAAATAAAAAACAGGATATGATGGTTAAAAAGATAACTGTATAAAGCAATTTTTTTGTAACTTAAATAATTTCCATCGGAGATACAGCAGACGAAAATATTTTATCAAGATTACCCTGTTCATCAACAAGATATTTGCAAAAATTCCAGGTTGGGTCTGCATTATTCCAGCCATTTTTTTCTGCATCACAAAGCCATTGGTAAACGGGCTGCTTATCAACCCCTTTTACATGATATTTATGAAATAATGGAAAGGTTATGCCAAAATTCACTTTGCAAAATTCAGCTATTTCCTCATCACTTCCCGGCTCCTGTCTGCCAAAATCATCAGAAGGAAATCCAAGAACGGTAATAGTATCTTTATAAAGATTGTGTAACTTTTCCAATTCTTCGTATTGGGGAGTAAAACCACAATTACTTGCAAGGTTAACAAGTAATACTTTTTTATTCCTGAATTTTTCAAAACCTATCATCTCACCCTTGTTTGCCTTTGCCTCTAAACTATAAAATGAAAAAGGCGCTTTAATTTTTTGTTTGTTGGATGACATGGAAATTCCCAAACGTGTGTGTTTTGAAAATTTCATTCTTGCGCCGTAAAATTTAGTAATGATCTTTTTTAAAATGCCCATGTTTTAAAAATAAGAAATTAGTAAGAGGAAAAGATAAAATGAAATTTATACTAAGAAAAAAGATAAAAAATTAATCCCGGTATTTGTCCAAATCCTAAAATCTCATTCGTCAATAGGTATCAAATATTTTTTTATTATTAAAACTTTCAATCATGGACAAAAACACAAATTCACTCAACTGGTTTGAGATTCCCGCAGTTGATATCAACAGGGCATCTAAATTTTATGAAGAAATATTCTCCCTGGAAATGTCTCCCATGCAGGAAATGATGGGAATGAAAATGGCTGGCTTTCCGGCTGATATGGGAAATGGAAAAGCCAGCGGTGCCCTTGTACAAAGCAATATGCACAAACCTTCTATGGATGGATGTGTGATTTACCTTAATGCCAATCCTGAAATTAAAACAGTAATTGACCGCATTGAAAAAGCAGGCGGAAAAATTTTAATGCCTAAAACGCAAATAACTCCCGAGATCGGTTTCATGGCTTTCTTTACTGATACCGAAGGAAATAAAATGGGATTGCACGCTCAACAATAATCATTCATCATTATTAAAAATTTTAAACAATGAACAAATCAATTAGTTACTTAGAAAGTATTTTTAACCTAAACACACGCCTGTTCAATAATACATTGGCAGGTGTAGGAGAAGAACAATCAAAAGAAAGAATCAGTGATCATTCCAATTCTTTTCTCTGGATTGCAACACATACCGTGTGGGCACGCTATAATATACTTTCCTTTTTAGGCAAACCGGTTACCAACCCATACCCAGGCAAGTTCGAAAACTTTAAACCTTATGATGCTGCTGATAAATATCCTTCTCTTGCAGAAATAAAAGAGGAATGGAATAAAGCATCACACCTTTTAAAAGATGCCCTGGGTGCGGTAAATGAAGAACATCTTTCTGCAGATTCTCCATTAAAAAGTCCGATAGGCGATTTTACAATGGGAGGCACAATTGCTTTTTTAGCACAGCATGAAAGTTATGATATCGGGCAGTTAGGTTTTCTTAAAAAATACTTAACCAAAGAAGCAATGGCTTACAATTAAAACATTTAAGCAATGACAAGTATAAAAAATCTATTCCACATAAATTCTCCTAAAGAAAAAGTTTACAAAGCCATTTCAACAATTGATGGTTTATCAAATTGGTGGACCACCCAAACAACCGGCGAAGATAAAGTTGATGGTATAATACAATTTCGTTTTGGTGATTTTGGAGGAGCAGATATGAAAGTAACAGATATGAAACCGAATGAATCAATTTCATGGGAGTGTGTTGGCGGACCTGATGATTGGATAGGAACTACTTTCACTTTTAAGCTTGATGAGAATGATGGAAAAACAAGAGTTCGGTTTGAACAGGCAGGATGGAAGGAAGCAAATGATTATTATGCGTCCTGTGCTTTTAGCTGGGGAAGATATATGGAAAGCCTCCGTCAATATTGCCAAACCGGCAATGGAGAAGCATTTGGAAGTGAGGGTTATAGAAAATAAAAATAGCAATGGTAGACGTTACAACAAATATCATTATTTCTTCTCCGAAAGATAAAGTGTCAGCATATGCTACAGATCCTGATAATGCACCGCAATGGTATAAAAATATAAAATCGGTGGAATGGAAAACACCGAAGCCTTTAACCATTGGTTCTAAAATTTCATTTAGGGCAAAATTTTTAGGCAGAGAATTATCATATACTTATGAAATAACCACATTTATTCCCCAAGAAAAATTAGTGATGAGTACATCTCAAGGCCCATTCCCCATGGAGACAACTTACCAATGGGAAACAGTAGATGATAATGCAACCAGGATGACTTTAAGAAACATGGGTAAGCCCTCTGGTTTTTCAAAAATTTTTGCACCCTTTATGAAAATTGCAATGAGAAGTGCAAATAAAAAAGATCTTATTCTCTTAAAATCTATTCTTGAAAAAAAATCTTAATTAAATAAAAAATTAAAAACTTTAAAAATGAAAGAGTATTTATTTTTATTCAGAGGCGGCGATATGCCTTTATCACCTGAAGAATCGCAGGCCCACATGCAGCGCTGGATGCAATGGATGGGCGACCTTGGCAAACAGGGAAAATTTGTTGGTGCACAACCTTTAAATAAAACCGGGAAACAGGTTATCGGTAATAAAAAAATGGTAACGGATGGGCCTTTTATGGAAGGCAAAGAAATGGTTGGTGGTTATCTAATTTGCAAAGCAGGTTCTTTGGATGAAGCAGTAGAAATATCCAAAGGCTGTCCACTTCTTGAATTTGAAAGCGGTATTGTAGAAGTAAGAGAAATACAGGAATTAAAAATGTAATTACTAACTTTTATAAAAATTTTCTATGGCTAAAGTAAAAGGCAAAGGCACAAAAGAAGATCCGTGGCAATTAAAAACTCCCCCTGGTTCATCAGAATACATAATGTATAAAGATGAAAGTGTTACCCCTGCTATTCTTGTTTGCAAAGTGGGCAGCACAACATTGCATTACCAGTGGCGTGCAATTGATGACCTGCATGCAATGTTGAAAAAGCATGCAGACTGGATGGAGCTTGGCAGTGCCGATGAACAAAAGCCTGCAAAAGAAGGAACGGTTGAAGCCTGGGGACGTTCGGAAAAAAATCCTGTTGGCGGTTGGTATGGATTAAAGAAAGGTTTTCGCGGAAGATTTGGAATGTATATTCCTCCGTTGATGGAGATGGAAGCTTTGGGGTTTGCAGAACTTGAACATAATGCAAAAAATAACCGGATAAAAGCGCGGTAATTTTTATATTAGTAAAAATTATTCGTGTCTTCCACCGAACCTGTAAAGCAACTTACCGATCATCTTTTTCGCAACGAAGCAAAAAAGATGGTTGCTGTATTAACTAAAATTTTTGGAACAGAAAATTTACAAACAGCAGAAGACGTAGTACAGGATACATTGCTGCACGCCATGCAGGTATGGAAATTTAAAGGTATTCCTGATAATCCTTCGGCATGGCTTTTTCGTGTAGCAAAAAATAAAGCCATTGATATTATCCGCCGTAACAAACATTCAGTTCAGTTTGATTTTAGCGATAGTGAAAAAATTCTTCTTACTTCAGAATACACAGTAAACTCAGCAATGGAAAATTTATGGAAGGAAGAATTAATTAAAGATGATCTGTTGCGGATGATGTTTGCCTGCTGCCATCCTCAAATTTCTGAAGAGAATCAGGAAACACTTATTCTAAAAACACTTTGCGGCTTTAGCACAATAGAAATTGCGAAAGCGTTTCTCACATCAGAAGAAACTATTTCAAAAAGGCTTTACAGAACAAAAGAATTTTTTCGTGAGCATAAAATAAAACTGCTCATTCCTTCAATTGATCAAATAAAAAACAGGACTGATGCTGTGCTTAACAGTATTTACCTGCTTTTTAATGAAGGATATAATTCAACCAATTCAGAAGAATTAATTCGCAAAGATGTTATGGAAGAAGCCATGATGCTTTGTAAATTACTTACCCAAAACAAACACACCCAATTACCGGAAGTGTATGCATTGATGGCGCTTATGTATTTTCATTCAGCAAGAAGTGATAGCCGTTTAACAGCTGATGGAGAAATTATTTTATTGCCAATGCAGGATCGTAAAAAATGGGACGACGGAATGATTGAAAAAGGAAATGAATATATGGGCAGAGCTGCATTTGGTGATGTAATAAGCAGCTATCATCTGCAGGCTGCCATTGCTTATGAACATTGCAGCGCACAAAATTTTAAAGAAACAAACTGGGAAAGAATTTTGAATTACTATGAATGGCTGTGTAACATTTCTGATTCGCCGGTAAATGAATTAAATAAAATTGTTGCGTTTATGGAAGTGCATGGACCCGAAAAAGCTTTAACGGAATTGGAGATTATTAAAGGCAAAAAGAAATTAGAATCGTATTATTTGTATCACAGTTTGCTGGGAGAAATTTATTC
Source organism: Chitinophagales bacterium (assembly GCA_025353485.1). Taxonomy (GTDB): domain Bacteria; phylum Bacteroidota; class Bacteroidia; order Chitinophagales; family Chitinophagaceae; genus Ginsengibacter. The sequence goes on along the minus strand of JANXQO010000114.1, from coordinate 7,861 downwards.
ACGCTTACACAATATTGCAAAAGCAAAAATTTGTTTTGAATCCGCAATTAAATTAACGCATTCGGAAACCGAAAGAAAAATGCTGAAAAATAAAATTCTTGCCTTACTTAACTAAAGTAAAAACTCATGACAAAATCAGAAGATTTATTTCATAAAATTGCAGGTGAGCTTGATGATGTAAAAGAAGGAAAAATGTTTGGCGCTCTTTGCATCAAAGCGCCTAATGGAAAGGCAGGTGTAATGTTTTGGAAAGATGATATAATTTTTAAACTGGAAGGTGATGAACTAAAAAATGCACTGAGTTTAAAAGGAGCAAAATTGTTTGACCCCATGGGCAACAGGCCTATGGGAGGCTGGGTGCAGCTTTCATATGATCATTCAAAAAAATGGAAGGAGCTTTCAAAAAAATCTATGGATTATGTAAAGAGTTTGAAGAAATAAATACATGAAAAATCTACTAAACTCAAGTTACCACTCGTATTTTTTTAACCTTACGATTTATCGTAGGGAAAGTTCAAAATTATTCACGGGCTTTAGCCCTAAACATTACTGCCAAGGCTAATCATGGCTGAAGCCATTTTTAATTATTATTTTCTCCATGCTAGCATGGAGTTATTTAATAATCCATTTAAATAATTTCAACTTTCCTTTTAGTGGCGGATACTTTATAGAAGGGTCGAACCAGTTGGGAGTTTTCATTACAGGCTTTAGCCGTGTGAAAGTGTCGAAAGAATATTTGCCGTGGTACGATCCCATACCACTATTACCCACACCGCCAAAAGGTAAGTAATGGTTGGTGAAATGCCAGTCAGCATTGTTTACACATCCTCCTCCAAACGGGATTTTTTCTATCCATTCTTCTTCTGTTTTTTTGCTGGTAGTAAATAAGTAAAACGCCAATGGCCCCGCATTCCGCTGAACAATGTTCATTGCCTCTTCAATTGTATTAAAACTAATTACCGGCAACAGCGGGCCAAAAATTTCTTCCGTCATTAATGGTGAATCGAGAGAAACATTTTCAAGCACTGTTGGCGAAATAAATAATTTTTCTTTGTCATGATCTCCTCCCGTGACAATCTTTGCAGTATCAAGATATCGAACCAGTACATCAAATCTTTTTTCATTTATGATCTTTCCGTAATTATAATTTGATGAGGCATCTGTGCTGTAAAATTTTGTGATGGTTTCTTTCAGCTTCTCAATAAATTTTTCTTTCACATCAATATGCACCAGCACATAGTCAGGAGCTATACATGTTTGCCCTGTGTTAAGAAATTTACCAAATGCAATTCGCTTTACGGCAACAGTAATATCTGCATCAGCATGAACAATCGCCGGGCTTTTACCACCAAGTTCTAACGTAACCGGCACTAATTTTTCTGCGGCCATTTGATAAATTATTTTTCCTACCGCTATGCTACCCGTATAAAACACATGATCGAACCTAAAATTTTTCATCATAGCAGGAACAACTTCTGCGCCATCACCCTGAACATATAAAACAAATTCAGGCGGAAATATTTCAGTAATAATTTTCTGAAGTACTCTATCTGTTGCCGGTGCAAATTCAGAAGGTTTCAACACTACACAATTGCCTCCTGCAATGGCGCCAACTAATGGGATCAATAACAACTGTACAGGATAATTCCAGGGAGCTATGATAAGTACAATGCCCAAAGGATCACGATAAATTTTACTGGTGGATGGAAGATTAACAAGATTTGTACCTGTGGATTTTGGCTCCATCCATTGCCGTAAGTTTTTTAAAGTAACATTAATCTCTGCCAATACCAATCCCGTTTCTGTTGCATATGTTTCCTCACGGCTTTTTTTGAGATCAGAAAATAAAGCCTGCTCAATTTCGCTGTCATATTTCAGCAGCGTTTGTTTTAGCAATTGCAATTGATTTTTGCGAAATGCAAAAGGCTTTGTGGCATGAGTGTTATAAAAAAATTTTAGGGCTGCAAGAGAAGAATTTAAATCATTCATTACAGTTAAATTTGTTACTCAAGGTAATAAAAACTACAATGCCGCAAACGGATGAATATTATATGCAACACGCTTTAAAAGAAGCTCAAAAAGCTTATGATGATGGCGAGGTTCCTGTAGGCGCTGTTATTGTTATGCAGGATAAAATTATTGCACGTGCTTATAACCAGGTAGAAAGATTGAATGACTCTACTGCTCATGCAGAAATTATTGCACTTACTTCTGCCTATAATTTTTTAGGATCAAAATATTTACCCGGCGCAACTTTGTACGTTACAATTGAGCCATGCCTTATGTGTGCAGGTGCTTTGTATTGGAGTAAGATCAGCAAAATTGTTTATGGTGCAGCAGATGAAAAAAATGGTTACAGCAAATACCTCACCCCTCCCGATAGCTATCAGGACTCTACATTGGGAGAGGGGGGAAATCCTTTTCATCCCAAAACAGAAATTATTAGTGGTATTTGTAAAGAGGATTGCGCAGCGCTGATACAAAGTTTTTTTAAAGCAAGAAGAAAGTTTTCGTGATAAGGAAATATTATTTGCTGTACGATTTTTGTAATATTATACAGGTAAATTTGTAGTCAATCATTTTTATAACACTTAAAAATAAATATCATGGCATTCACAGTACCGGCTCTTCCCTATGCTTACGAAGCATTAGAGCCACACATTGATAAAGAAACAATGACTATCCATCACGATAAGCACCACCAGGCTTATGTTGATAATTTAAATAAAGCAATTTCCGGCACTGACAATGAAAATAAAAGCATTGAGGAATTAGTTAAACATGCAGGAAGCATAAGCCCCGCGGTAAGAAATAACGGTGGCGGACATTGGAATCATAGTTTTTTTTGGGAGAGCATGGCACCCAATGCAGGCGGCAATCCTGAAGGTAAATTAGCTGATGCAATAAATGCAGCATTTGGATCATTTGATGAGTTTAAAGAAAAATTTAATGCAGCCGGAATTACACGTTTCGGTAGCGGATGGGCCTGGCTTGGCGCACAGGATGGTAAACTGGTAATATGTTCTACACCAAACCAGGATAACCCATTAATGGATGTTGCAGAATGTAAATGCACACCATTATTAGGTTGCGATGTTTGGGAACATGCTTATTATTTAAAGTATCAAAACCGCCGCCCTGAATATTTAAAAGCTTTTTGGAACGTGGTTAACTGGAAAAAAGTGGCAGAGAGATTTAAATCCTAAATCACTAAAGTAACTTACGAATATTCTTCATCCGCAACAGATTACACTGTTGCGGATTTTTTTATTACAGAAGATTTACATAAATTGATTTTACAATTTTACAAAATGATAAAGAAAATTTTATTGCTTATCGTATGTTTAAATTTATTTAAAACTAATGCAGATTCGCCGGGTAATAGTCCAATGGATCAAAATAAAGTGAGCTTTACAAATATTTCCAGATTAAGTGACTATACTTTTTACTGGAGATTACAAGAAGATTCTGCAGCGGTATTTAACCGGGACAGTATCTTTATTATTCCCGGCGGCCGGGGTGCGCCAAGAAATGCAATATTTTGGGGCGTAAATAAAAAATCAACTATTTCTACTGACACACTTTCTTTCAGTAATTATTATTCTCCTGATTATGTAATAACGGTTGATACCATCACAGCAGCTAATAAGATTCTCTATACAAAACATGAAATTTCAAACAGTAATAGCAAAGCTTCTTTTGGTGATAATACAAATGATGCACCAAGACGTTCTAATAAAGTTATCCTGTTCTCTGCGATATCTTTAATTGCGTTGATCTTATTGGTATGGTATTTTATCAGGAGAAAAAATAAAACCCTAAATCCCTAAAAGGGACTTATTATTGAGTGTTTTTTGAAGTACAAATATTCAACACGCAACATTCAATAATCAATGTTCAAGAGAGAAGAAAATGTCTAACTAAAAGACATGAGTTTATGGTACAGGATCGTGTCCATGTCCGCCCCAGGGATTGCATCTTGCAATTCTTTTTACTGTAAGCCACAATCCTTTTATTGGACCATATTTTTTAAAAGCTTCAATACCGTAGTGTGAGCAGGTAGGCGTAAACCTGCATTGAGGGCCAAGCCAGGGCGAAATTATCCACTGGTATAGTTTTATTAAAAGAATAAATGGGTAACTAAGTATTTGCAACAATTGCTTCATCAACAATTTTATTTAATCTTTGTAAGCAAGCCTTCATTTTTTCACTCACATCTTTATACAGGAGAATTTCTTTGGCTGTATAAATGAAAAACACTGCCATAAATTTTTTATTTCCCACCAGGTTATCCGTCAAACTATTTTTTTGCATACGGTAAGCCTCTCTCATTAATCTTTTTATCCTGTTTCTGTCAACTGCTTTTTTAAAATGCTTTCCGCTTACAGCAAAACCGGCTTGCAAAGAGGAAATATTTTCTTCTGAAAAAAAATATAATACTCTTAATGGAAAATTTGAAAATGAACTTCCCTGTTTAAATAATACTTCAATAAGCTTACGGCTTTTAAGCTTTTCTTCTTTTTTAAATGTTGCCCGCTGTTGTATGATAATTTCTTTTAAACAAATATCTTTTAATTCTGCCAAACCATTTTAAACAACGTCATTAATAAAAAAAGTCCTGCAAAAAAAGCAGGACTAAAAATGTATAAGTTCTTTTTAAGAATAATTATTTTTTATCTACATGTTCGTCAGAAACAGAAAGCTTATGCCTTCCTTTCTTTCTTCTGCTTGCTAAAACCTTACGTCCGTTGGCAGTTTCCATGCGTTTACGAAAACCATGCACGCTTTTGCGACGACGCTTATGTGGCTGGTATGTTCTTTTTTTTCCGGGCATTGTATTAAATTTTTCCTTTACAAATTAATAATTATTGTTTCAGCAACAGGACACCATTCCTGATGTTTGTGAAAGGGGGGCAAAGGTATGGATATATTTTAAATTTTGAGAAGGCAAATGGAAGAAATTTACTGCTATTCTACGTTTATATGTTTAGATTTTAATCCTTTTCCAAAAAACACGCTACTATGCCTGTCAAAATCTTCTGTTGAATCTGTTGTATACAAATCAACCATTCCCCCTTTACTACAATTTTGTTCTATTTCAGGATGGCGAATCAGGTAATCTTTTAAACTTTCAGCTATAATTTCTCCTTGTGCAATGATATTTATCCTTTCAGGAGCAAAGTGCCGGATCTTTTTAAGTAAGAGAGGATAATGAGTACATGCCAGCAAAACAGTATCAATATCTTTAGATTGGCTGATCAAATTATCAATATCTTTTTTTATAAAATAATCTGCACCTTCAGTATCATATTCATTACTTTCCACCAAAGGAACCCATAGAGGGCAGGCCTGTTGAAAAACTTTTACTCCGGGGAAAAATTTTTTAATTTCTATTGGATAAGAATCTGATTGTACAGTTCCATTTGTTCCCAGTATGCCAATGATATTTGTTTTGGTATAGTTGCCGATAATTTCTGCTGTTGGCCGTATAACGCCTAACACCCTTTTCTCCGGATCTATTGCAGGAAGATCATTTTGCTGTATGGTTCGTAAAGCCTTTGCTGATGCTGTATTGCAGGCGAGGATTACCAATGGGCATCCCTGTTTAAAAAACCATTTTACACATTGCAGGGTATAGTGATAAACTGCATAAAAACTCCTGGTTCCGTAGGGTGCACGGGCATTATCACCTAAATACAAATAATCATATTGTGGTAATTTGCTTACGAGTTCTTTTAATATTGTTAAGCCGCCATAGCCTGAATCAAAAACACCGATTGGTTTACCTGTCATACTCCAAAAGTAAAAAAGCCATCCCATTAAAGGGACAGCTCTTATTATTTTTATTGTAATTTTTTTATTTGGTTGGATTTTGTTTTGGGACTGTATTTGATTTTGGGACTACATTTGATTTTATGCCCAATTTCTTTTTAACCAAAGGGGCAAGGTCATCGCCGGGTGGAGCAACTAATAATGCTTCTTTAGGAAATACATAGGTATAACCATTTTCTTTTGCAACTTCCTGAATGGCGGCCTGTAATTTCTTTTGTATTGGTAAAGATAATTCCTGTCTTTTCTGCTCAAACTGTTGTTGAATGGCCTGTTCAGCACCACTAAGTTCCTGTACTGTTTTTTGAAGTTCAGTTCTTTTTACTTCTTTTAAACTTGGATTCATAGTGGCAGAATCTTTATAGAATTTTGCTACTGCTTCATTAAACGTATTTTGCTTATCCTGTGCATTTTGATACAAAGATTGCTGGAATTGATTTAAAGCAGTATCTACTTTTGCAGCTTCGGGCATTAAAACAATAATTTCATCTGCGCTTATGTATCCAATCTTAATCTGAGCTGTGGAAGTATTTGATACTCCAAAGATTCCCAGTGATATCAATCCAAGTGTAATAAACTTTTTCATTTTTAGTTTTATTATTTATTTATAGTGTTTAAAATGTTTGTTTAAGCTGCATTAAGAATGCCGTTTGGCAATTATTTAACACCCAATTCTCTAAGCACATCATCGCTCTTATCCAGTTTTGGGTCGGCAAAGATAACGGTAATCCCTTCACTTTTATCAAGAATAAAATCATAAGATTTTGCAACAGCTAATCTTTGTACAGCATTATAAACCTTATCCTGAATTGGTTTAATAAGTTCCTGTCTTTTTTTAAAAATATCACCTTCATACCCGTATCTTTTTTTTTGAAGATCTTTTAATTCCTTTTCCTTATTAAATAATTCATCTTCTCTTTTTTTCTTTAATTCATCGCCAAGCATTACCTGCTCGGCATCAAAATCTTTGTACATCTTATCAAGATCCGCAGATTTTTTATCAATTTCCTGTTGCCATTGTTCGCTGAACTGATCCAGCTTTTGTTGTGCCGATCTGTATTCCGGCAATTTTTGTAAAATGTATTTTGAATCAATAACAGCATATCGCTGAGCGTTGCAGTTAAAAATTGCTGCTACCAATAAAGCGGATAAAATAAATTTCTTTATCATGATACAGTTTTATAATTTACTCTGGTTCCTGGCCAAGCATGAACGTGAACTTTGCTGCGCTTTTTAATGCCTCTCCATTTTTTATTCTATCCAATCCTATTCCATAATCAAACCCTAACAAACCAAACATTGGTAAAAAGAACCGCATACCAACACCCACTGAACGGCGAAGCTTGAATGGATTATAGTCTTTGAATGTATACCAGCCATTTGCAGCTTCAAAAAATCCAAGACCGTAAATTGTACTGCTTGCGCTTGTACTAAACGGATATCTTATTTCGAGTGTGTATTTATTAAAAATAGGGAAATATTGAGAGGCTGTACTTTTATCAGGATTAATTGTCGGATCAGAATTATCATACACAGGGTATCCTCTGTGTGCAATAATATCATAGCCCAATAAAGCAACGCTATTACTAAGGCCTGCATCGCCTAACTGGAAACGCTCAAATGGAGACGTTTCGATTTTAGTATTGTAGCGACCAACAAAACCAAATTTAGCAGCAGCTTTTAAAATGAACTGTTTATTTTTTTCTTCTCCACGGGCTTTGCCGATAGGCACATACCACTCTGCATTAAAGCGTTCTTTATGAAATTCGACATACTTATATTTTTGCGTAGGATCGCTGTATAAAGCAATATCTCTAAACAATGAATAAGGAGGCGTTAATTGTACACTTAAAGAAAAATTGGAACCGCTGGTTGGAAATATAGGATTAGGGCCGGCAGAACTACGGGCAATTGCTATTTTAAAACTAACATTGGTTGAATTACCATTTGTAAGCCCGGGAAAAATATTATAATTTTTCAATTTGTATTGCTGAACATTTAATGAGTACACAAGTGAAAAATAATCATCGGG
>JANXQO010000079.1 GCA_025353485.1 Chitinophagales bacterium | reverse complement strand
TTGCAGAAGGAAAAAATAAAATGAGTGTATTGAATGCTGTAAAAAATAAATTGTTAGCAAGAGTGGTTGCCGTTGTTAATAAGCAACAGGAATATGTGAAAAGGTCAGCTTAAAATAGTTTTGTTTTTGTCATAGAAATCGAGGGCAGAGAGATATTTTAATTGTTTGAAACTTCTATGGGCACAGATACGCAACCACACAAAGCCCTGCCGCATATCTGCGCCAGTACGGGGGCAATCACGTTCATTTAATAATCACAACAAAAAGTGATGAAGGAAATATTTCTGATATTATCCGTGATTTTAAAAAATATACATCCAGGCAAATTTCAAAAGAGATACAAACTATTAATGAAAGCAGGCGTGAATGGCTATTGAATGCAATGAGTAAGGAAGCACAAAGAATTGGCACAGCAACTAATTATAAATTATGGCGTGATGATAACCATGCTGTGTGCATTGATGGAAAGAAAATAAAAAAAAACGACAGACTGCATTATATACATGAAAATCCTGTAAGAAATGGATTGGTTTTTAATGATTGGGATTATGTTTACAGCAGTGCTAAAGATTATCAAACTGGTAAAACCGGATTGGTAAATATTGAATTTGCGATATAGTTAGTCCCCGTTACAAACGATAACTATAGGTGGGGGGAATTAATTTATCACCGTTTCATCAAATGTTATTTTTATTCCATCTTTTAATTTTTCGTAAAAGAGAATAGGGACTTCAATATTTTCTGAAAGTGCTTTCTTTGCTTCGTATGTTGTTGGCTTAATACTTACAGCTTTGTCGCCAATAATTCCATCAATGCCTAATGACTCTTCTGCAGGCTCAGCTAAACGATAAGTTGTATTAAAATAATTGGCAACGCTTTTTAAAATTGCTTCCTGAAATTTTAATCCTATGAAAGTTTTTATTATAACTAAATCTTTAACCCACTTTTCAACCATTTCACGATCAATCTTCGGCATTATATCTTTGAAATTATTTACCATTTCAAAAATTTTATTTGCTGCAATTGAAATTGCTTCAGGATGTTTTTCTAAATACCACTCTTCCCAATCTTTAATTTTATTGCCTTTAAATTCCTGAATAAGATCACTCATTTGCCCGACAACTGCAGGTCGTGTGCCTTGTGCATTTTGATTGGCAAGATTTAAAATTTGTGTTGTGTATTTTGGAAAAGATGAAGCCTCAGTTTCGAGAAGATTCAGAATATCATTATTTAATATTTTGATTGTTTTCATTTACAGATGCTTCATTTAGTTTATTAAATTTTTCTTTGTATTTAAAGTCAATGCTGTTATCTACGTGTACAAGACCGCTTTTAATTAAGTGAGCATTAATGAAAGTTTTGTTTTCAAGAAAAAGATAGCAAAGCAAGTTATTCTCATTATCATATTTTTCATTATCAAACCTGAGATAAACTTTTTTCCCTTTTATTTTTTCAATTAAGAATTTAGTTGCTTCACCATTGATAACAGGGTCTTCTTTTATTCCAATCAGCTTTACAATTAAACCATTGTTCAATTTTAATTTTTCCGGACTGATAACTTCTTTAACCAAATAAAACTCTTCTCTTTGAGTTGTACTGTCTTTGTCAATCCTGGAACCAAACTGAAGTTTTTTCACATCTACTTTTTTATCAAAAGCATGTGGGTCTTTAAAAATATATGGCAGCTTTTCAATTTCTTCGGCAAAGTCAATTGTAAGAGATACCTGTTTTAAAAATTCGTATGTGGTTTGATGTGTGTCTGTCTGAATAGCTCCGAGCTTTTGTTTAATAACAGGAATAAATTCAGGATTAATCTCATAGCCAACCGAATTTCTTCTTAGATTTTTTGCAGCTAGACTTGTTGTTCCACTCCCGGCAAAGGGATCAAGAACCGTATCATTAACAAAAGCAAACATTTTTATCAAACGCCTTGGCAATTCTTCAGGAAACATTGCAATGTGATTGTCCTGTCTTGCACCACCAAAATTCCAATGTCCGGCAAAGAAAGTGTTCCATTCTTCTGCTGTCATTTTTGATTCTTCCTTTAATTCCCTTGTAGGCTTAGGCGCTTCTCCAAGTTTTTTGAAGATGAGAATAAACTCATAATCCAATTTTAAAATCCCATTGCGTGGGTAAGGATATGAACCCATTTGTACTCCACCACCAGTTGTATTTGAAGTAGTTACTTTTTGCCAAATGATAGCCCCCATATAATCAAAGCCGATGTTCTCACAAAACTTAATTATTTCTTCTCTTATCGGAATTACTTTATATCGTCCGTAATAAACCGAACGGGCAAACTGGTCCCCAATGTTTACACAGAGCCTGCAGCCATTGTGCAATACACGGTAACATTCTTTCCATACAATATTTAAATTATTGATGTAGCTCTCATAACTTTCATTAAAGCCTATTTGATTATCTGAACCATAATCTTTAAGCTGCCAGTAAGGTGGAGAAGTAATTACTAAATGAACAGAATTGTTTTCTGTTGCAGTCATTTGTCTGCTGTCTCCGGTTATTATTTTGTGATGAGTTGACAAGTATTTTTGCTTTGTATCAAAGTTACTTAAAAGAATTTATGGTACTGGTGCAAGTGTCCGCTTGTGCCTCTGAAAAGGATTACAAAAATTTGGAAGTTAGAATTTCATCTCTCTAATTGTTTTGAAAACAGTTTTAATAATTGTTGCTATAAGTTTATAGTAATTGTGGTTTGTTATAAGGCACAAGCGGACGCTTGCGCCATTAATCATTTTTAATTTACGAAGAAGAGGAAACAACCTTGCGCTATACGGGGGAAGACCGAGGGCGGAAATGAGCCAGATCGAATAAAAAAATAAGTATTTTGTAATTATGAGTCGCAAATATAAATTTGGTGATAGTGATAAATTATACTTTATAAGTTTTGCTGTTGTAAATTGGATTGATGTTTTTGTAAGAAAGGAATATAAAGACATTGTAATAGATAGCTGGAAATATTGCCAGGAAAAGAAAGGTTTGGAAATTTATGGATGGGTAATTATGCCAAGCCATATACATATGATAATAAGCAGCAAGGAAAATAAATTAGAAGATATTATTCGTGATATGAAAAGTCATACATCAACAGCCCTGAGAAAACAGATTACAGAAAATGTAACCGAAAGCAGAAGAAACTGGATGCTGTGGATGATGGAAAGAGCAGGAAAGAAAAATGGTAATAATAATGACTGGTCCCGAACCTTCGGGAGCAACAACATAACAAGCCGATACAATTACTAAATGATGAAATGTTTCATCAAAAGCTTACATATATACACAACAATCCTGTTGAAGCAGGGTTTGTTGAGAAGGCAGAAGACTGGTTGTATAGCAGTGCCGGAAATTTTTATGGAAAGAACGGATTGATAGAGTTATCATATATCATTTAATACTCTTCTAAATAATTATAAAGCCTTACTTCAAATTTGTACAATGGCAACTGGCGTCCCGATAAGCTTCGGGATGCCTTGAAAAGAATTGCAAAACGTTGAGAGTAAAATTTACCCGTTTTAATTGTTTTTGAAATTTAATAAATATTTGAAAGTTTGCTTTATACTGGTTGATGGCTTGTTATAAGGCACAAACGGACGCTTGCGCCAGCGAAACTTTTTTAATTATGAAAGATGAAGGCAACCTTGCGCCATAATAGGGGGACACGAACCAAGGCAGGGGGTAAAATGGTTGATGTAAAAAATTGAGTATGGTGCTCAAAATTTATTGGGGGCATAAATGAAAATACAAAATTTATGGAATGGCTATGTTGTTGCTTGGCTTCGGCGATAAAATGGCAACCTTGCGCCATAATAGGGGAGAAAGATTTTCTATAACAAAATACTTTGCTAACTTAAATAATATCGTAATTAATTTTGATTAATAATTAACCAAATATAAATTATGTATATAA
>JANXQO010000101.1 GCA_025353485.1 Chitinophagales bacterium | reverse complement strand
CCTGTTGCACAACCAAGGTTTACCAAACGTCCTTCTGCCAACACGATTACATCTTTGCCATCGATAGTGTACATATCAACCTGCGGCTTAATGGTATTTTTTGTATTGCCATAAGTATTGTTCAACCATGCCATATCAATTTCAATATCAAAGTGACCGATATTACAAACGATGGCTTTATCCTTCATGGCACGGAAATGTTTTTCTGTGATAAGGTCGCGGCAACCGGAAGCGGTAACAATAATGTCGGCTTCTTTAACTGCATCAATCATTTTCTTAACTTCAAAACCATCCATAGCAGCCTGCAATGCGCAGATAGGATCTATCTCGGTAACGATAACCCTGCAGCCTGCACCTTTTAATGAAGCGGCAGAACCTTTACCTACATCACCATAACTGCCCACAACGGCAACTTTACCTGCCATCATAACATCGGTGGCACGGCGGATAGCATCTACCAAACTTTCTTTACAACCATACTTATTATCAAATTTACTTTTGGTAACTGAATCGTTTACATTAAAAGCGGGCATAGGCAATGTGCCTTTTTCCATACGCTCATACAAGCGGTGAACGCCTGTTGTTGTTTCTTCTGATAAACCTTTTATGTGTTGTATAAGCTCAGGGTATTTATCAAAAACGATGTTGGTAAGGTCACCACCATCATCGAGTATCATATTCAAAGGACGGTCAGGGCTGCCGAAAAATAATGTTTGCTCAATACACCAGTCAGCTTCTTCAAGTGTTTCGCCTTTCCATGCAAAAACAGGAATACCTGCAGCGGCGATAGCAGCAGCAGCATGATCTTGCGTTGAGAAAATATTACATGAGCTCCAGGTAACTTCTGCACCCAGTGCAATTAATGTTTCAATTAATACTGCGGTTTGGATTGTCATGTGAAGACAACCTGCAATGCGTGCGCCTGTTAATGGTTTTGTTTTTCCATACTCTTCACGAAGCGCCATTAGTCCGGGCATTTCTGCTTCGGCTAATTTTATTTCTTTACGTCCCCATTCGGCAAGGGAGATGTCGGCGACTTTGTATTTAAGGTTGAAGTCGATTTGGTTTTTTGTTGTTGTTGACATATTTAAAGTTTATAGTTTGTAGTTTAAAGTTTGTAGTTGCAAATATAAATCAGATAGTAGAATATTCTAAGAGTTTGTATAACTTTGGTGAATTCTCCTTTTAAACCTCTTTATAAAGAATAAACTACCAGTTTACTATGGCTAAAGCAATTAAAAAAGAAGAATCGACTACGCTGCAATCTGCACTCGACAGCAAGGACCTTGCGATACTTCACCTGCTGCAAAAAAATGCACGCATAACGGTAAAAGAAATTAGCGATAAAATGCATTTGAGTACAACGCCTGTGCATGAACGCATAAAAAGAATGGAGGCAAGTGGTGTGATAAAACAATATGCAACATTGGTGGATCACGCCAAAGTAAAAAAAGGTTTGATGGTGATCTGTTATGTCTCTTTAAAAGAGCACAGTAAAAATGCAGGAACAAAATTTATAAAACTTATTCATGAAGTAAATGAAGTGATAGAGTGTTATTCTATTTCAGGCGAGTTTGATTTTATGCTTAAGGTTGTTTGTGAGGACATGAATGCCTATTATGATTTTCATGTTAATAAATTAAGCTCTCTGGAAAATATGGGTCATGTGCAGAGTGTGTTTGTGATGGGGAGGATTAAGGAGACACATGAGGTGGTATAAAGCCTCATCCTCTTATCCTTCTCCTCATGGAGAAGGACGGTGCTTCATCTAAGAAAAAAAGATTGGAGCTTCCCCATCGTCATTAAATTTCTATTGTACAATGCAGATGCTTAATTGTATTCAAAAGAATAATTTGGAAGAGATGATGTTTGGATAAGAACTGCTGTGCTGCCTCCTCTCCAAGAGGAGAGGAGGATAGGAGGTGAGGCAGCCTCATCCTCTTATCCTTCTCCTTTTGGAGAAGGACGGTGCTTCATTAAAATAATTGAATAGTATATCTTCCACATCATCTTTAAACCTTTATTCAACACATGGCAAGTGCTTAATTATATTCAATAGAAGAATTGGAAGATATAATGTATGGATATGAATTGCTGTACTGCCTCCTCTCTATTGGAGAGGAGGTTAGGTGGTGAGGTTTTTTTGTCTGAACCATGATTTGGGTGGATTATTGGATTAAAGAGATAAAGGTTATTTGTTTAATTTCTATTTTATTTTCTTATTAATCTTTTTAAATCTCCCCAAATCATGGTTCAGACAATCAAGGATTCTTTATCTTTATTAAAACATTCTTTATGAGAATTCTATATGCTGCTATTGTACTTGGCATTTGCGGGATCATTGCTTTTTGGGTAGCTGGCTCTGCATTTAAATACAAATCAAAATCTACTGAAACAATTGTTGTTACAGGGCTTGCAGAAAAAGATTTCGCAAGTGATCTTATCATCTGGAATGGTTCATACTCCCGGAAAACAATTGATCTTAAAAGTGCTTACGCTGCAGTAAAGCAGGATGAAAATACAATCAGGCAATATCTTAAAGGAAAAGGAATTGCTGATAATGAAATGATCTTTTCTTCTGTAGTAATAACAAAAGAATTTGATACAAAAACGGATGAGAACGGTAAGCAGATGGGGCAAACATTTAGTGGCTACAATCTTACGCAAACAGTAAAAGTAGAATCTGTAAATGTTGATAAGATAGATAAGATTTCAAGAGAGGTTACTGAATTAATTGAAAGCGGTATTGAATTTAATTCCCAGGCTCCATTGTATTATAACACTAAGTTATCCGAAGTAAAAATGGAACTGCTGGCACGGGCAAGCGCTGATGCAAAATTAAGAGCAGAAACGATCGCAAAAAATTCAGGGAGCTCATTGGGTAAATTAAGAAAGGCAAGCATGGGTGTTTTTCAAATAACCGGAAAAAATAGTAATGAGGATTATAGTTATGGCGGCGCTTTTAATACTTCCAGCAGGAATAAGACAGGATCAATTACAATTAAGATGGAGTTTGCTGCGGAGTAGCCCTCATCCTCCATCTCCTTCTCCACGGGTGGAGAAGGAGCGGTGCTTTATATAAAGAAAAAACATTAGAGTTTCCACATCATCATGGGTTCTTTGTTCAGCACGCTGCGCCAGGCTTAATTGTATTCAGGTGATTAATTTGGAAGAGATAATGTTTGGATATGTACCAATGTACTGCCTCCTCTCTCACCTGTGGAGAGGAGGAAAGGTGGTGAGGTTTTACTGTACTTTTATCTTCACATTAGGCGCAAAAAATTTTCGGTTAAGTTTATCATTTACGATAACATCAAAAAAGAAAAGCTCTTCATCCTTTTGTATACCTCCATTGATGTTATCCCGCCAGACTTTTGGTAATGGTGTGCTTTTAAAAAGATCAGCAGTTGTACCGAATACAATTTCTTTTTTGCCTGTTTCTTCGTTCTCTATAACACTTTTTTTCTTATACATAAATTGATAAGAACTTATTGTGTACACATTATTTTTATCATCAGTAATTTTTAGTGGAAGGTTTACCAATTGATTGGCTTCGTCAACAGTAACAGTTGCTTCTTTTTCATTTCTACCCAAAAAAGTTTTTACAACAGGAGGTTTAAATTTGGTAACAGGGATGATAGTTCCATTCTTTACAGGTTTTTTTGCAGGTTGTGCAAGTACGCTAAACGAAATGCATGATGCAAGCAATAAACAATAAAGTAATTTTATAGGATTCATAATTTTTTAATTGACTTAAAATTACAACGCTGTTTGGCGGTTGCCTGTTAAATAGTTGATAAACTCTCTTCGATGATTTTTATTTTGATTTCTGCGTCTGCTTTCTTTTTGCGTTCCAGTTCTATCACTTCGGCTTTTGCCTTTTGTACAAAGCGCTCGTTAGATAATTTCTTTTCTACAGAAACCAGGAAGTCTTTAAGACGAGCTAGCTCTTGTGTTAATTCTTGTTGTTTCCTTTTAATTAAGATATTTTGAAAAGTTTCTTCAATATTTCCTAAGTCTAAATAAAATTTGTATGTCCCAATTAAAACTAATTCTATATTGAGAATTTTTCCTTTATCGGGAAGATCCCCATGAATATTTAATTTTTTTAATTCTGCATTTACAATTTTTATTCTGTTATTTAATTCATCTACTTGCAAAGAACCCTCACTGTAAATTGATATTGTTTTGTCTTTTTTTATTCCTTTTTTATTCCTAAAATCTCTAATTTTTTGAATTAATTGTTTTGATATTTCAGTTACTTCAATACTATCTTTTAAATCCTTAGTTAATTGTGGTTTTTCTAATTTAGAAAACTGTTTAACGGTAAGATCCTCTTTTTGTTCTCGTAATAAATGATAAACTTCTTCTGTAATAAATGGCATAAAGGGATGAAGCAATTGCATAAGCTGCTCAAAGAAATAAACTGTTTTGTAATAAACACTTTCTTCAATTGGTTGCTCAAATCCAGGCTTTACCCATTCAAGATACCAGCTGCAGAAATCATCCCATATCAGTGAATAAATAATTTTTAGAGCCTCACTTAATCTGAACTGTTTATAGAGGCTTTCTATTTCAATGCTAACTTCATTTAATCTGTTCTCAAACCATGTTAGAGCAAAGTTCCCGGTTGCAGGTTCCCGGTAACCGGTAACCGGTAACTGATAACTGGTTACTGTTTTCGTTCTCCCTTCCCATAATTTTATAAGCTTTAATGCATTCCAGATTTTATTATTAAAATTTCTCCCCTGTTCCAAACTTGCTTCATCAAACAACAAATCGTTTCCTGCAGGTGAGGAGATCATAATTCCAAAGCGGACTGCATCGGCACCATACTTATCTATTAGTTCCAAAAGATCAGGAGAGTTACCCAGTTGTTTGCTCATTTTTCTTCCCTGTTTGTCCCTCACCATCCCGGTAAAATAAACATCACTGAATGGTTTTTCTTTTTTGTATTCCATGCCGGCCATTATCATCCGTGCCACCCAGAAAAATATTATGTCCTGCCCGGTTACTAAAACCTGTGTTGGATAATAATAATTTATTTCATCATTATTTGGTTGTGATATACCGTTAAAAACTTCCATGGGCCAAAGCCAGGAAGAGAACCAGGTGTCGAGTACATCTTGGTCTTGAAGCCCCCTCCAAACGACCCCCGGTGGGGGAGACTTTATGCCGTTCTTTTCATAATAGAGTTTTCCTGCTTCTTCTTTACTTTCTGCTACAAAAAGATTTCCTTCCTCATCATACCATGCAGGTATTTGTTGTCCCCACCAAAGCTGTCGGCTAATGCACCAATCTTTTACATTCTCTAACCAATATTTATAAGTCGCTAAAAATTTTTCTCCAGGGTGAATTTTTATTTCACCATCAACAACAGCCTGTAATGCAGGACTGGCAAGCTCTTTCATCTTTACAAACCATTGTGTTGATATTTTTGGTTCAACAACTGAATTGGTTCGCTGGCTGTATCCTAATCTTGTTTGGTATTCTTCTTCTTTTACTAAATGTCCTTTTTGTTTTAATTCCTCAACAATTTTTTTTCTTGCAACAAAACGATCTTCTCCTACATAAATTTGTGCTGCTTCACTTAGTGTTCCATCTTCATTCAATGTATCAACAATTGCAAGATTGTGTTTTAGTCCGATGTTATAATCATTAATATCATGCGCAGGAGTGATCTTTAAAATTCCTGTACCAAAATCTTTGTCTACATATTCATCAAAAATTATGGGTACTCTTTTATTAATAAGAGGAACTAAAACTGACTTCCCTTTTAGATTTGAATAACGTTTGTCACGGGGGTTTGCACACACCGCAGTATCACCCATAATTGTTTCAGGACGTTGTGTTGCGATAACAATAAACTCATCGCCAGACGTGAGAGGTGAAAGGTGAGATGAGCTTTCTTCTTTCACGTTTGACGTTTCCCGTTTCACGAAATATTTTATGTAATACAGCTTTCCTGTTATCTCTTTATACTCTACTTCCTCATCGCTTAATGCAGTCGTAGCAACAGGATCCCAATTAATCATTCTTGCGCCACGATACACCAATCCCTTTTTATACAGATCAACAAAAACTTTTATTACTGCGTTATAATAATGATCATCCATAGTGAATGTTGTCCTGTTCCAATCAACACTGCATCCAAGTTTTTTAAGCTGGCTGTAAATTATATCACCATATTTTTCTTTCCATTCAAAAGCATATTTTAAAAATTCTTCTCTTGATAAATTATTTTTATCAATTCCTTTTTCTTTCAGCATGCCAACCACTTTTGCTTCAGTAGCAATAGAAGCATGATCGCTGCCCGGTACCCAGCATGCATTATAGCCACTCATTCTCGCTTTGCGTATTAAAATATCCTGCACCGTTTCGTTAAGCGTATGGCCCATGTGCAATACACCGGTAACATTTGGTGGCGGAATTACAATTGTAAATGGTTCCCTGTTATCAGGCGTGCTTTTAAAATATCCTTTTTGCAGCCAGTGTGCATACCATTTATTTTCAATATCTGCAGGGTTATAATTCTTGCTTAATTCCATTCTGAGTAAAAAATTTAAAGAATCTCAAAAGTACAAAAACAAAAGATGCTTATTTAGTAAGGAGATCAGTAAATTTACTTTCCCAAATCTTTTATTTTTGTTGTACGCAATTGTTGATATAGAAACTACCGGCGGATATGCAGCAGCAGGCGGCATTACCGAGATTGCTGTAAATATCAGTGATGGAGAAAAAATACTTAGCCGGTATCAAACTTTGGTAAATCCTGTTTATACAATTCCGGCATTTGTTGAGACATTAACGGGCATAACCAATGCAATGGTGGAAAATGAAAGACATTTTAAAATGATCGCAGATGAATTGTATGAGTTGCTTTGCGATAAAATTTTTGTTGCTCATAATGTAAATTTTGATTACTCCTATTTAAAATATTATTTTAAAGAAGCAGGTTATGAACTTGATTGTAAAAAACTTTGTACAATAAGATTAGGCCGCCAAATTTTGCCGGGCTTTAAAAGTTACAGTCTTGAAAATTTTTGCAGACAGATTGGTATACCAATTGAACAACGGCACAGGGCAGGTGGTGATGCTGACGCAACAACAAAATTATTTCATCATCTTTTAAAGAAAGATAGTGAGGGGCATGTGCAAAAAATGTTGCAGGTTAAAAGCAAAGAACAAAGCTTGCCGCCAAATTTTCCTGCAAAACAAATTAAGCAGTTGCCGCAAAACCCGGGTGTATATTATTTTCATGATAGCAAGGGTAAAGTTATTTACGTTGGTAAGGCAAAAAATTTATCAAAACGTGTAAACAGCCATTTCGCAAATAATAAGCCAGGCAAACAAAAGCAGGAATTTCTTAGAAATATTTACAGCATAACGTATCAAACCTGCGCAACAGAGCTAATGGCATTTATTCTTGAGAATGTTGAAATAAAAAAATTCTGGCCACAGCAGAACCGCAGCCTTAAAAGGTTTGAGCAGGCTTATGCATTGTATTCTTTTGAAGATAGAAATGGTTACCTGCGCCTTGCAATAGAAAAGAAAAATAAAAACATTAAGCCTCTTTACACTTTTAATTTACTTGTGGAAGGTCATGCGCTGTTGAGAAAATTATCTCATCAGTTTCAGCTTTGCCCTAAGCTTTGCTTTTTGCAGCAGGATAATATTGAATGCGAAGGAATGAAAGATGCCCGCCCGGATGGCCTGGTCGGACGGGGAAGATGTAAAGGAAGCTGCGAACATAAAGAATTACCGGAAGAATATAACAGGAGAGTTAATGATTGTATCGGGCACTTGCATAAGGAATTACCAACGTTTGCTTTGGTTGATTATGGATTAAGCCATGAGGAGCAAAGCTGCATTTTAATGGAGAAAGGAAGATTTTACGGCATGGGTTATTTGCCTTCGCATGTTAGCATAGCGGGTATTGATGATCTAAAAAATTATATCACGCCTTATTCAGAAAACGATTATATAAGAGGCTTGGTTTATCAGCACGCAGTAAAATTTCCGCATAAAAAAATTGCCCTGCTAAATTAATTAATGTTCGCTCATTACTTCTATAGTAGCACTGATACCCCTTTCTGTAATGGCATCACACATAGGTTTTAAAAAATCATAATCACCTTCTTTTACAGCGTATTTGCCTTTGGTATGAATGATCATAGCACTTTGCTCTGCCTGTTCTAAAGTGTGAGAACAAATATCTATAAGTGTTTGAATAACCCAGTCAAAACTATTAACATCATCATTCCAAATAATGAGCATACATGGATTTTCAACATCTGTGAGAAGATCGCTTTCGGCTGATTCCTTTGTATATGTATTTGTAGCTAACATATTATTGTTCCCTCAAAATTAATATTTTTTAAAGAAAAATATTTAATACTGAATACCTTTATATAAATAATTTTTTATGGAAAAGGTTACCGGCATCGGAGGTGTATTTATAAAAGCTAAGGATGTTAAATCATTAGCAGGCTGGTATCAAAAACATTTAGGCATTGAATTTGGTAATAATAGCAATGTTGATTTTAAATCGCTGAACAAAGATTCGAATGTTCCCGGTAATACTGTGTTCTCATTTTTTAAAGAAGATTCAACCTATTTCAATCCGTCCCGAAAGCCTTTTATGATAAATTTCAGGGTAAACGATCTGGAGGGATTATTAGAAGAATTAAAAAAAGAAGGAGTGGAAGTAGTTGGAGATAAAGAAGAATACGAATATGGAAAATTTGGCTGGATAGTGGACCCTGAAGGAAATAAGATAGAGCTCTGGCAACCTGTTAATGAAATTGTAACTAATAAACCTTAAAATATTTGTATATGAAAAGCTATTTGAAAATTATCATTTCCGCAACGCTGCTGTTTTTGTTTGCAAATGTGCAGGCACAAAGGAAAAAAGTTATTACAAAGAAGACGGCTGCCAGCAACAAGACAGTTGTTATAAAACTTACGCAAAGAAATTTTGGATCTCCAACTTCCATTTCAGAGATTACAGACGTCATAGAATCTGATGCTGCCTATGAAAGCCTGAAAAATTTAATTGAGAATTATGGGGTAACCATTACTTATTCTGATAATACCTTTAGAGCAAAAGAACTTTTAAACCGGGGAGATTTTGTAGTGGCGTTAAACGCTGCATTAAATAGTTTAAAAAATAAAAAGGAGGCTGCCGGGGTGGATTCTTCATTAATTAATACATACGACAGAAACAGGGGTGGGGCATACCTTACAACTATAAACCAGGTAAAAGATATTACCGAAAGCAGTATATATTATCCTGCATCAAAATCATTAATTGAGCAGTGGGGAATTGCTGCACCTTTTGCTCTTAATAAAACATTAAGCGCAAATTCAACACTACCTGAAAAAGAAGTGTATGATATTTTAAGGGTTTCGATGGGCTATAATTCAGCGGGGATTAATCCTTATTCACCCGGGATAACCAGAAGTAAGTTTGCTATCGTTCTTAATAATGCTATTACTCAAAAAATGACAGAAATAAATTCTCTTCATTCTATACAGCAGGCAAAAAGGGAGGCTGATAGAAAACAACAATTAGATTCATTAAAGAAGGTTGATATGATGCGAAGAGATTCAGTTGCAAAAGAAATCGACTTACGGAAACAGGAAGCTGCAAAACAGGAAGAAGAAGCAAGAAAAAAGCTAAAAGAGAAAAAGAAAAACTAATGGAATAGTTTGTTCTCCGCAGTATACCAATTCATAGGGTTCTAATTTATGGGAATCTCTAATAAAAGTAAGTTTAAACTTTCCAAAAGTTTAAATTAAGCATTGGCGTTAGTTATAATTACCAACTTTTGGAAAGTTCAGTAATTAGAGATGCCCTTATTTTATTTCTTAACGAAATTCTTGCATGCAGGTACGATATTTTAAAACGCTTTATTGTTTTATGCCAAAAAT
>JANXQO010000035.1 GCA_025353485.1 Chitinophagales bacterium | reverse complement strand
GCAATGGGAGATTATTGGTATGGCGGAAGAACAAAAAACCCCTGGAATATAAAGTTTGGATCAAGTGGCTCATCAGCAGGCTCAACGGCAGCAACAGTTGCAGGGCTTGTGCCATTTGCAATAGGAACAGAAACATTGGGTTCAATTATTTCTCCTTCTACTAATTGTGGCGCCACCGGATTGCGGCCAACATTCGGTTCCATCAGCAGGAGCGGCGCAATGACACTGAGTTGGAGCATGGATAAAGCAGGCCCTCTTTGCCGCTCTGCAGAAGATGCCGCAGTTGTATTTAATTATTTACATGGCACAGATGGTAAAGATGCATCTGCCGTTAATATGCCTTTTAATTATACAGGCAAAGCCGATCTTTCTAAATTAAAAATTGCTTATGCAAAAAACCTTTTTGGCAAAAGAGATTCATTGGGAAATGAATCAGAAGTGCTGAATACATTTAGAAAAGCAGGAGCACAATTAATTGCTGTTGACTTTCCCGATTCAGGAGTTTACAATTTTAATATGAGTGGAATTGTTATCGGCGTTGAATCTGCTGCAGCCTTTGATGAATTTACAAGAACGGGATTAGATGATCAGATGACACGACAAAATCGCGGTGATTGGCCCAATCAATTCAGGTCATCGCGTTTTATTCCTGCGGTGGAATATGTAAATGCAAACAGGTATCGCTATCAACTGATGCAAAAAATAAATGAGTTCATCAATAAATATGATGTAGTTATTTGTCCAACATATGGCGGGCATCAATTGCAGATCACAAACCTTACGGGCCATCCGGCAGTTTGTCTTCCAACAGGATTTAATAAAAATCATTTGCCAACAAGCATTACTTTAGTTGGTAAATTATATGATGAAGCAACTTTGTTAGCCATTGCTAAAGTATACCAGCAGACGACACCATGGGATGAAATGCATCCGGAAATGTTTAAATAAATTTTTAAAAATCATTCATGAGAAAACAATTATTTACTGTAATTACATTTTTGTTTACACAAATTTGTTTTGCACAAACAAAATCTATTAGTGGTTTTACAACCTCTTCTGCCAACGCACAGGCACAGTTAGAAACCAAATTTGATGCAGGATTAAGCAGGGAAAATATCGGGCTAAATATTAAGCGACTTTCCGCGAAACCACATTCTCTTGGTTCTGCTGCAGGCAAAGAAAACGCAGAATATATTTTGAGTTTATATAAAAGCTGGGGCTGGGATGCAAAGATAGAAACCTTTCATGTTTTATTTCCTACGCCAAAAATACGGGTGCTGGAAATGATTTCTCCAACTTCTTATAAAGCATTATTAAAAGAGCCCGCATTAAAAGAAGATATGACCTCCGGACAGGAAGACCAACTACCCACCTACAATGCATGGAGCGCTGATGGCGATGTAACAGGCGAAGTTGTTTTTGTGAATTATGGTTTGCCTGCAGATTATGATGAGCTTGCAAAATTGGGCATTGATGTAAAAGGAAAAATAGTAATTGCAAAATACGGACACAGCTGGCGGGGCATAAAACCAAAAGTTGCACAGGAGCATGGCGCTATTGGTTGTATCATTTATTCTGACCCGAAAGATGATGGATATGTTGCCGGAGATGTATATCCCAAAGGAGCATATAAAAGTGAATACGGAGTGCAAAGAGGATCTGTTATGGATATGGTTATTTATCCCGGAGATCCTTTAACGCCGGGTATCGGCGCAACTGAAGATGCAAAAAGATTAGACCGTTTGCAGGCAACTAACCTTTTAAAAATTCCTGTTCTGCCAATTAGTTATCATGATGCAAAACCTTTGCTGGAAGCGCTGGAAGGCCCCGTAGCTCCTGCTGGCTGGAGTGGAGGTTTGCCGTTTACTTATCACATTGGTCCGGGCAAAACCAAGGTGCATTTACAAATGGCTTTCAACTGGAAAATTGTTCCCTGCTATGATGTGATAGCAGTAATGAAAGGCGCACAATATCCTGATGAATGGGTGATACGTGGCAATCATCATGATGCATGGGTTAATGGAGCAAGCGACCCCATAAGCGGGCAGGCAGCAATGTTAGAAGAAGCAAAGTCCATTGGCGCTTTGGTTAAAACCGGATGGAGACCAAAAAGAACTTTAGTGTATTGCTCATGGGATGGAGAAGAACCGGGCTTGATCGGCTCTACTGAATGGGCAGAATTTCATGGAGATGAATTACAAAAAAAGGCAGTTGTCTATATTAATTCTGATGGAAGTGGTAGAGGTTTTTTGAGCGCCGGAGGTTCACATGCTTTGGAAACTGTAATGGATGAAGTTGCAAAAGATGTTATTGATCCGCAAACCAAAGTAAGTGTTTATGAAAGAAAGAAAGCAGAAGAGGTTGTGAGTGCTGCAACAACAAAAGCAAAGAAAGATGCTTTTAATAAAAATACACTTACGTTAGATGCATTAGGTTCCGGTTCTGACTTTTCTTCGTTTCTTCAACACCTTGCTGTTCCTTCACTTGATCTTGGTTTTGGAGGAGAAAATAATGGCGGAGAATATCATTCCATTTATGATTCTTACGATAATTATGTCCGCTTTAAAGATCCCGGGTTTTATTACGGAGTTGCTTTATCGCAAACAGCCGGACGTACTGCTCTGCGTATGGCCAATGCTGATGTTCTTCCTTTTGATTTCAGGCATTTGTACACAACTGTAAATAATTATACCAAGGAACTGATGGATCTGTTACAACAAACAAAAGAAAATACTGAAATAGAAAATCAATTGATACGATCACATGATTATACTTTGGCTGCTGACCCAACAAAAACTTTCATCGTCCCAAAAACAAAAGAAGAAGTTCCCTATCTTGATTTTTCTCCATTACAAAATGCCTTATCTTCTTTACAAAAAAGTTCTGATTCTTTATCATCAGTTTGGAACAAAGCGGTAACAACAAATGCAGATCATGATGCATTGAATAAAGCGCTATACCAGGCCGAACAACAATTATTAACTACTACAGGATTGCCCCGCAGAGGCTGGTATAAACATACTTTATATGCCCCGGGGTTTTACACTGGCTATGGTGTAAAAACTTTACCCGGCATTCGGGAGGCTATTGAACAGCGCAACTGGAAAGAAGCGCAGGACCAAATTAATATTGATGCGGAAGCAATCAACAGGCTTGCAAATTATTTGATGAATACAGCGTCAAATAAATAAAAATTGATTAAGAAGCATTTTGACAATTCTGTAAAATGATACTCATGCATTGTTGTTAAATTTGCTATCTTTTTATGTCATTCAATCTTCAATCTTCATATCAGCCTGCTGGCGATCAGCCGGAAGCAATACATAATCTTACGCAAGGATTATTGGAGGGAGAAAAATACCAAACATTGTTGGGTGTAACCGGTAGTGGTAAAACTTTCACCATTGCCAATGTTATCCAAAATGTACAGAAACCTACGCTGGTGCTTACTCACAATAAAACGCTTGTTGCACAATTGTATGGAGAATTCAAACAATTTTTTCCTGACAATGCTGTGGGGTATTTTGTTTCTTACTATGATTATTATCAACCGGAGGCTTACATGCCTGTTAGTGACACATACATTGAAAAAGATCTGAGCATAAATGAAGAGCTTGATAAACTCAGGCTGCAGGCCACTTCGCAGTTGCTTACCGGCAGGAGAGACATTATTGTTGTTGCCAGTGTGAGTTGTATTTATGGTATCGGTAACCCCAAAGATTTTGCAGAAGGTGTTGTAAGAATTCAATCCGGCCAAAGTATAAGCCGCCAGGGATTTTTGCATTCGCTGGTGAATGGTTTATATTCCAGAACGCAGGGAGATTTTGCAAGAGGAACCTTTCGTGTGAAAGGTGATACGGTTGATATTAATCTTCCTTACATGGACCATGGTTATCGCATAACTTTTTTCGGTGATGAAATTGAAAGTATAGAAACACTTGAGTTAAGTACAGGTAAAAGGATTATGAAAATTGATAATGCCGCTATCTTCCCGGCTAATTTATACATTGCTCCAAAAGATAAGCTGCAGGATATTTTAGCAGAGATACAGGATGAGTGCGGAAGACAAACAGATTATTTTAAAAGCACAGGAAAATATATAGAAGCACAACGCATCAGCGAACGGGTAAACTATGATGTGGAGATGATCCGTGAACTTGGTTATTGTAATGGTGTAGAAAATTATTCAAGATTTTTTGATCGCAGAGAACCCGGCACAAGACCGTTTTGTTTGCTGGATTATTTCCCAAAAGATTTTTTATGTGTTGTTGATGAAAGCCATCAAACTATTCCACAAGTTAGCGGCATGTATGGTGGCGACCGCTCACGAAAATTAATTTTGGTTGATTATGGTTTTCGTTTGCCATCTGCATTGGATAACCGTCCGCTAAATTTTAATGAGTTTGAAGGCATGCTTAATCAAACTATTTATGTAAGTGCAACTCCCGGAGATTATGAATTGGAAAAATGCGGAGGAGTAGTGGTGGAGCAGGTTGTACGGCCTACAGGGTTATTGGATCCGCCAATTGAAATTCGCCCTTCTGTTAATCAAATTGATGACCTGCTGGATGAAATTGATAAAAGAGTAACAAAGGGTGACCGTGTTTTGGTAACAACGCTTACCAAACGTATGGCAGAAGAGATGGATAAATATCTTCATCGTATCAACATCAAATCAAAATACATACACAGCGAAGTGCATACTTTAGACCGGATAGAAATTTTACGTGAACTCCGCCTCGGTGAAATTGATGTATTGGTTGGTGTAAACCTTTTAAGAGAAGGGTTAGATCTTCCTGAAGTTTCCCTGGTTGCCATTTTGGATGCAGATAAAGAAGGATTTCTCCGCAATGAAAGATCGCTTACACAAACTGCCGGAAGAGCTGCACGAAATATTGATGGCCTCGTAATTTTTTATGCAGATAAGATGACAGAAAGCATGCAAAAAACCATTGATGAAACAAGCCGTAGAAGAGACAAACAAATTGCTTACAACATAAAACATAACATTATACCAACTACAATAAAAAAATCAATTGCGCAGATAATGAGTCAGACATCTGTGCTGGATATAAAAGGCTATGATGAAAGATCACTTTATGCAGTTGATGAATTGGTGACTGTTGCCGCCGAAGATCAGGAACAATACAAAACCATTCCTCAAATGGAGAAAGCAATTTCTCAAATCAAAAGGCAAATGGAAAAAGCTGCCCGTGACCTTGACTTTATGGAAGCCGCAAGGTTACGTGATGAAATGTTTAAAATGCAGAAAGAGCTGGAAAGGATGAAGAGATGATTATTTATTCTCCGGAAACAGCATATTTTTTTAGCGTTGTTAATCTTAGCTGATCATTTTTTACGGAAAGTAATTTGTATTCTCTAAAAACATTTTTGTCATCTGCAAATCCGATTATGCAGGATAGTTTTTCTTCACCGGCTTTTATTTTTACTACAGGAAATATACCAATGTTGGGAACATTCAGTGTATCATTTTGTACTGTTCCATCAAAATACATTACAAGTAAATATTTAAAAGTTTCCTGCGTTTCAAAAACCTCAGCTCCAAATTTTCTGTCGAGCTTTGGATCACCCATTTGGATGAGGTATGTTGCAACAGGATTTTTATTTATCTCTTTTCTAATCGCAGGTATTGCATTTTTTTTCTCAGCACAGCTGCAAAGAGAAATGAAAATAAGAAATAAGAAATATTTGGAGATGATCATCTAAGTAAAAATTAGTGAGAAATAATCTTCAATTTACAAATCAATTTATAATAGAATTGATTTTAAAAAAATAATTAAAATACTAAATGGCAACCGGGTTTTCTTCGGCCGCCAATCTTCTCCCCCTTAAAGTATAATATGCAATTATAGCGCTGCCCATCATTAGTATAGCGCCTAATAAAAATGGTGCGCCTGCAAAATATATTCTTCCATTTGGTTTGGTGAAAAAAGAAAATAAAAATGTCATTACAACAGGGCCTATAATTGTTGTAACGCTAATCAGGCTTGTTAATGCGCCTTGTAATTCTCCCTGTTCATTACGTGGTACGTTGCCGGAAATAATACTCTGCAAAGCCGGCCCTGCTATGCCGCCCATGCAATAAGGAATTAAAAAAACAAACATCATCCACGTTTGGCTGGCAAAGGCAAACAATAATAATCCTAAGGAATATAATCCCAAACCTATGTACACACTTTTTTCATTTCCTAATTTGGGATTAATAAATCTTATCAATACACCCTGAACAAGGGCAACCAATAACCCTACTGCTCCTAATGAATAGCCGATCAATTTTTCATTCCATTTAAATTTTTCAATATTAAAATATGTCCATGTGCTTTGCACTGCATGTGCAGCTATGTAAACTAAAAGCAGCGAGCCTAAAAGCCCGCCAATGGATGGATATTTTTTTAATTGCTTTAATGAGCCTACAGGGTTTGCACGTTTCCATTCAAATTTTCTTCTGTGATCTTTGGTTAAGGATTCAGGCAAAACAAAATATCCATACAAAGCATTGAGTAATGCAAGACCTGCAGATACAAGAAAAGGGATTCTTGCCCCGTATTGTCCTAACACGCCGCCCATTACCGGGCCTATGATAAATCCAATCCCGAAGGCTGCTCCAATCATTCCAAAATTTTGTGCACGGTTTTCATTTGTACTTATATCAGCCATGTATGCAGAGGCGGTGGTAATGCTTGATCCCGCAATACCTGCTATCACTCTTCCTAAAAACAGCCAACCGATTGTTGGCGCAAAAGCAAGAAACAGATAATCAATTCCAAAACCAAGTAGAGATAAAAGAAGCACCGGCCTTCTTCCATATTGATCGCTTAAATTACCAATTATTGGTGCACATACAAATTGCATAATTGCATACGCAAAAGAAAGCAGGCCACCCCATTGAGATACAGTACTCATACTGCCATGCGTAAGCTGGGTAATGAGTTTAGGAAATACAGGTATAATAATTCCAAAACCTATAACATCAAGAAGTATTGTAATAAAAATAAATCCAGTTGCAGCTTTGCGGTTTTGTAACATATCATCAATTAAAAAATGCACGCAAACTTAAGGGTAAAAAAGAAATCAATCAGGATGTTATTTATTCAACTTACAGAAAATACGTTGCTGCTGTTTTTTATTTTAAAAGAAAATAATTATACAGGTTGAATTATAAAAAGCTGTTCTTTTGCGGACAGCTTTTTTAATAAAACTAAATTTATTTAAATGATCACTTATGAAGATTTTGAAAAGGTAGATATCCGGTTAGGAAGAATTATTGAAGTAAAGGATTTTCCTGAAGCACAAAAACCTGCCTACAAATTAATAATTGATCTTGGACCGCTGATAGGTTTAAAAAGATCCAGTGTGCAGCTTGTGGGAACCTATAGTAAAGAAGAACTGGAAGGGATGCTTGTTGCATGCGTTGTGAACTTTCCATCAAGGCAGATTGGTCCGTTTATTTCAGAAGTATTAACCTTAGGTTTTAAGAACACTGAGAACACCGGGTATGTTTTAGTAACACCCTCTAAATCCACTGTTGCGTTAGGAGACAGGTTACTGTAACTGGTCTTAATTATGCATATAAACTTATAAACAAGTTTTTGCATTCCTTCTTATTTTTTATATTTTTAGTTACCAAAAAAAATTAAGTCATGAGAAAAATTATTCTCACTTTTGCTGCTTTCATTATCTGCTCAATATCTACAAATGCCCAGTTTGATCTTTTAAAAAGAGCGGCAAAAACAGTAAAAGTTGATAAGCTTCCCAATATTTTGGATAATCAACCAATAACTACAAATCTTAAGGATGTAAGAACAGATAGTTTCATGTCAGAAACATTTGTACCAAAGGAATTAAAAAAATCTTTACTAACCCTGCAACGAACTGTAAATGGTGGATTCATTTTACAATCGGGGTATTATAATTTTCATGATCAGAGTTATTGCCTTAAAGCCGGAACTCATGGTCCTGGCGGTGGCGAAGGTTATGGTTTTGCGCCTCCACTAGGCCCGGCAGAAGATGCTGTTATGTCTATCGTGCGCAATTCAGTGCAACTTCCTGAAATTCATCAGCACGATATCCAGGTTTTATTGTGGGCCATTATTGCAAGATCAAAATTTGAAGATCTTCAGCCTGAATTAAAACTTACTGCAGCTAAATTGCTTACACCCCGTCAAATAACCTCATTAAACCGCAATGCAACCAATTTTTTGCCCGATCCAATAATGAGTAAGATAAAATCCGGCTTACCGCCTTTTGTTCAACAGATGATTGATGCAGAAAATCAGTTGAGAAGAATGTTGTCATCAGCTAATTCTTCCTATGAGCAAATGGAAAGGGTAGCGGTATTAACCGGAATAGCTCCACTGGGTGAGGGCTCACGGGATATACCGGGTGGTCGCTGGTATTTACATCCTGATGGTTATTATATAAGGTATTTACCAATAAATTATACTAATACCAATGTAGAAATATGGGTGCCCCAGGGTTCAAATGCCGTTGGAAAAGAATATGATCCAGCCACGCATATAGCGGTTCCGGGAAATACTGCAAGGCAAAGACTTATTCAATCGGGAAGAGCTTATCAAACTCAATAACGAATTATTCTAAAACAGGCCGCAGCCATCTTTCCGCTTCTTCAAGTGGCATATCTTTTCTTTTTGCATAATCTTCCAGCTGGTCTCTGCCTATTTTACCTACACCAAAATATTTGCTTTCAGGATGTGCAAAATACCAGCCGCAAACTGATGACGCAGGATACATTGCCAAAGATTCTGTAAGTATTATACCTGCATTTTCTGTTGCATTCAGTAGTTTAAATAGTTTATATTTTTCAGTATGATCAGGGCATGCAGGATAACCAGGTGCAGGACGGATGCCAAGGTATCTTTCTTCAATCAATTCTTCCGTTGTCAAATGTTCTTCTGTTGTATAACCCCAAAATTCTTTTCTGGTTCTTTCATGCAGCAATTCTGCAAATGCTTCAGCCAGCCTGTCGGCCAATGCCTGCAGAATTATTTTATTGTAATCATCATGCTGAGATTCAAATTTTTTAATGTGCTCTTCAATGCCATGAATAGAAACTGCGAAAGCACCAAGAAAATCGGCCCCCTGTCCCCCGAAGGGGGAACTTAGATCGTTAGTATCTTTAAAATTTTGTTGCGTATTTAAATTCAAAGAAAAAAGAACTTTCCCCTCTTCCTCTCGGGAAGGGGCTTCAGTGAAACCCTGCATCTCCTGAGAGGTTTGCGGGGATGGGCTTATAAAATCTGCCAATGATAAATTGGGTTGATCTTTTGCTTTTTGAATTTGCTGACGTAAGAATTCAAGACGTACCCGTTCTCGCCCCTCGGGGGAGTTAGAGGGGACTTGAACTTCAACTGTATCAGGTGCGATTTTATTTGCTTCCCAAAAACCAATCACACCTTTTGCTATTAACCACTTCTCTTCAATAATTTTTTTCAGAAGATCTTTTGCGTCATTAAAAAGTTTTGTTGCTTCCTTCCCTATTATTTCATCTTGTAATAGTTTAGGAAATTTTCCATGCATTTCCCAGGCTATGAAAAATGGTTGCCAGTCAATATATTTTTCAATTTCAGTAAGATAATAATCTTCAAAAACTTTTGTGCCGGTAAATGTTGGAGCAACAGGAGTAAAATCATCCCATGTAATTTTTGCGCCATTCTTTTGAGATTCAGCAAATGGTAAATAATTTTTTACAGATTGTTTATTTCCAAAATCTACTTTAAGCTTATCATATTCTTTTTTTACACCTTTTAAAAATTCAGGCTTTTGATCTTTACTTAATAAACTTCCTGCTGCTGTCACACTTCTTGATGCATCCAACACATGCAAGACTCCATTATCATATTCCGGTGCAATGCGTACAGCAGTATGCATGCGTGAAGTGGTAGCACCACCTATCAATAAAGGGACTTTAAATTCCCGGCGTTTCATTTCTCTTGCAATGTGCACCATCTCATCCAATGAAGGTGTTATCAATCCGCTTAAACCGATTATATCAACATTTTCATCTTTGGCTGTTTGCAAAATCTTATCCGCCGAAACCATTACCCCAAGATCAATAATATCGTAACCGTTACAACCGAGTACAACACCAACAATATTTTTTCCTATATCATGTACATCGCCTTTTACCGTTGCCAATAATATTTTTGCAGCACCTGCACCTTCTTCATTTTTTGTTCCTGCTGCAACATGCCCAAGCCGGCGTTCTTCTTTTTCTGCTTCAATGTATGGCGTTAAGATCGCAACAGATTTTTTCATAACCCTTGCACTTTTTACCACCTGAGGCAAAAACATTTTACCGCTTCCAAAAAGATCTCCAACGATGTTCATTCCATCCATCAACGGGCCTTCAATAACATCAAGTGGCTTTGG
This sequence comes from Chitinophagales bacterium, assembly GCA_025353485.1. Taxonomy (GTDB): domain Bacteria; phylum Bacteroidota; class Bacteroidia; order Chitinophagales; family Chitinophagaceae; genus Ginsengibacter. Next base: position 55,407 of record JANXQO010000035.1, on the reverse strand, counting down.
ATATTTTACTCTTGCTTCTTCTGTATCGGCATCTATAAAATCTGTAATTCCATTTACCAGCGCATGGCTCAAACGTTTTTCTACAGGCTCACCTCTCCATGCCTCATCCTTTACTTCAACCTTGCCTTTTTGTTTTACTGTCTCAGCAAAGGCAAGAAGTTTATCGGTTGCTTCATCATTTCTATTTAAGATAACATCTTCACAAAGCTCTTTTAATTGTGGTTCTATTTGTTCGTAAACCTGCAACTGCCCTGCATTTACAATTCCCATATCCATTCCGGCTTCAATAGCATGATACAAAAAAACAGAATGCATAGCATCTCTTACAGCATCGTTTCCACGAAATGAAAAAGAAACATTACTCACACCACCGCTGACTTTTGCAAGTGGCATTCTCTGTTTTATTATCCTCGTGGCTTCAATAAAATCAACGCCATAATTGTTGTGTTCCTCAATCCCGGTTGCTATCGCAAAAATGTTGGGATCAAAAATGATGTCCTGTGGATCATAGCCAACCTGCTTAGTTAATATTTTATATGCTTTTTCACAGATATCTACTTTTCGCTCTTTTGTATCAGCCTGTCCCTTTTCATCAAAAGCCATCACAACTACTGAAGCGCCATAGCTTTTACAAATGATCGCCTGCTCAATAAATTTTTCTTCTCCTTCTTTCATCGAAATAGAATTCACAATACACTTACCCTGTACACATTTTAATCCTGCTTCTATAATATTGAATTTAGAAGAATCAATCATGATTGGAATCTTCGCTATATCAGGCTCTGCCTGCAACAGGTTGAGAAATGTTGTCATTGCTTTTTCTCCATCAAGCAATGCATCATCCATGTTAACGTCCAATATCTGTGCGCCACTTTCTACCTGTTGCCTTGCAACCGAAAGTGCTTCTTCATAATTATCTTCTCTTATTAATCTTGCAAATTTTTTAGAACCTGTTACATTGGTTCGCTCTCCAACGTTCACAAAATTTGTTTCCGGACGCACTACTAAAGGCTCAAGTCCTGCCAATCTTAAAAAAGGTTTTATATGTATTGTATCACTCATGTTTCTTCTTCTTATGCAAGAATTTCTTCTTCAACAATTGGCAATTCTCTCGCTCTATAATTTTTTACCTGCTCTGCAATATGTTTAATATGATCGGGAGTTGTACCACAGCAGCCCCCTACAATATTTACAAAACCTTCTGCTGCCCACTCTTCAATAATGTGCGCCGTTTCGTGCGGTTGCTCATCATATTCTCCAAATGCATTTGGTAAACCTGCATTGGGATACGCAGATGTGTAACAGCTTGCCAACTGGCTTAACTCCTCAATGTGTGGACGCATTTCTTTTGCACCCAACGCACAATTCAATCCAATGCTTAAAGGTTTTGCATGTGAAACAGAAATGTAAAATGCTTCTAATGTTTGACCGCTTAATGTTCGTCCGCTGGCATCTGTTATAGTTCCGCTTATCATGAGGGGAAGTTCAGCCACTCCTATCCTCCCCGAAGGGGAGGGAGAGTTAGAAGACTGATGCGAAGATTTATGGTTTGATAATTTTCTTTCTTCACTTTGTTCTTCTCCATTTCCTCCCCCTTCGGGGGAGATAGAGGGGGCTGTATCTCTAAAATATTTTTTAATGGCATAGATAGCAGCCTTTGCATTAAGCGTATCAAAAATTGTTTCTATTAATAGAATATCTACGCCACCATCAACCAACCCTTTCACCTGCTCATAATAAGCTGTAGCAACTTCATCAAATGTTACTGCACGGTAACCGGGATTGTTTACATCAGGAGATAAACTTAATGTTTTATTCAGGGGACCGATTGCTCCGGCAATAAATCTTGGCTCATCATCTTTTGAAGTAGCTAAAAATTTATTCACTGCATTTCTTGCGCACTTTGCGGCCGCTACATTTAATTCGTAAGCCAGCGATTGCATATCATAATCAGCCTGCGCAATGGATGTGCTGCTGAAAGTATTGGTCTCAATAATATCTGCTCCTGCCTGCAAATATTGTGTATGAATATCTTCAATAATTTGGGGCTGGGTAATACTTAAAAGATCGTTGTTCCCTTTTATATCTTTATGCCATACTTTAAATCTTTCGCCGCGGTAATCTTTTTCTTCCAGCTTATGGCGTTGTATCATTGTGCCCATTGCACCATCAATGATAAGTATCCTTTCTTTTAGACAATCGTGAATTGTTTTCATTTTGTTTAATTTATGTATGCGGCTGAAGTGTCCCGATAGCTATCGGGATCAACAAAATATAAGAACAAACTTTTAAACGAAATTTAAAATCCTGAAGAGATTACAGAATGGTTTTCGTTTATTAGTTCGATTTAAAACAGCAGGCTGAACAATAAACAAATCCGCCTGAATGTGATGTAAAATTAAATCATGTTAGTGGTAAAACAAAATCAGAGGCTTTTGAAAATCTACTGCCTACTGCCTTCCTATCTGGTTTATATCATCCTCCATTATTTCAGATCTTTTGGAGAGATTGGCTTTTATAATAACATATCCTGTAATAGCGCCGGCTATTGCAACCAATTCAACACTAAAAATATTTCTGGTTCCAAATATTAGTACCCCAATTATAGCCCCAATAAATTCTCCGGCTATCCATGACAACACAAAATATAATTTCCATTTGCCCGGCTTTAAGCCTTTGCCGGCAGCAATTTTTCCAATCTGTTTTGCAAGTAAAATGAGGGCAATAATTTCAAGCATAAAAAAAATTAAACTATATCAATATCAAAATTCACTAATTGTACAAATTCCTCAAGCCTTACATCAATATCATGCCTGGTAATTTCTTTTAAGCGCTGCGGGCCAAATTTTTCAACACAAAAACTTGCCATTGCAGAACCGACAATGATGGCGGTTTTCATATTTTCAAAACTGATATTTTTTGTTTTGGCAAGGTGCCCGATAAATCCACCTGCAAAACTATCTCCGGCACCTGTTGGATCAAATACATCCTCTAATGGTAATGCGGGTGCGAAGAAAACATGATTATCATGAAATAACAAAGCGCCATGTTCTCCTTTTTTTATGATAAGGTATTTAGGCCCCATCTCAAGAATTTTTTTTGCAGCTTTAACCAAAGAAAATTCACTGCTCAATTGCCTTGCTTCAGTGTCATTAATTAACAACACATCAATCATTGTTAGCACTTTCATTAAATCTTCCAATGCAGCGTCCATCCAAAAATTCATTGTATCTAACACAATTAATTTTGGCCTTGTTTTCAATTGCTGTATAACACTTATCTGCAGGCCTGGCATTAAATTTCCTAACATCAAAAATTCAGCCCCCTGGTAACTATCGGGCACTTTAGGATTAAAATCAGCCAATACATTCAGGTCAGTTATCAATGTATCTCTTGTGTTCATATCCATGTGATACTTTCCGCTCCAGAAAAAAGATTTTTTACCGGGAACAATTTCTACCCCATCTAACTGCACACCGCGGCTTTTTAATTCATTCATTTCTTCCTCAGGAAAATCAGCGCCCACAATTGAAATTTGTTGAACAGGTGTAATAAGATGGCTGGCAGCATAAGCAACATACGTTGCAGAACCACCTACAATTTTATCAATTTTACCAAAGGGAGTTTCAATAGCATCAAACGCCATAGTACCGAGTGCGATAACAGACATAAATAATATTTTAGCCGGATTAATATTTGAAATAAATTTTTTTTTTACCGCAGAGAACATGAGTTAAGAGAGTTTACGCAGAGAATTCAAAAAAATTTTAACCAATTCTTTTAAAACTATCTTCAAAAGTGCGAGCTTTAAAATTTATAGCAATATCACAAATAACTTCTACCTCATTTAATCTTTCTCTTATGGATCAAATTAGATTTTCTCTGCGTAAAACTCTGCCTCTCCTGTTCTCCGAGGTAAAACTTTGCAAATGTAGCTGATTAACTTGTTTTGGCTGATTGCATCTATAATTATAAATTTTAATTAAACTTTGCAGGATGCTGTTGCAATTACATCCTGACAATCCTCAACCAAGATTACTTAAGCAAATTGCTGAGTGCTTAAAAGAGGGTGGTATCATTATTTATCCCACAGATACTATTTATGGTTTGGGATGTGATATTCACCAGCAAAAAGCGGTGGAAAGAATTTGTAAAATAAAAAATGTAGATCCTCAAAAAGCCCAGCTTACTTTTATATGCCGTGACCTTAGCCATCTCAGCGATTACACTAAGAGCATTGACACACCTTTATACCGCATGCTGAAAACGTATTTGCCAGGACCATACACTTTTATTTTACCGGCGGGCAAACAGGTACCTAAAATTTTAAAAAGTAAAAAAGAAACGATTGGTTTACGGGTTCCTGATAATATTATTTGCCAACAAATATTGGAAACGTTAGACAATCCAATTTTAAGTGCATCATTACCCGGTGATATGGTGGAAGAATACACCGACCCTGAAATTATTTTTGAAAAATTTGGAGACAAAGTTGATTTTGTAATTGACGGAGGACCCGGAGGCATGAATCCATCTACAATTATTGATTGCACAACAGATGAATGGCAAATAATCAGGCAGGGACTTGGAGAGTGGGCTGCATAGTTTGTATTTCTTCTGCAATATCATCATCGTCATCAAAAAGTTTTGCTGCAAGAATATTAAAACTTATTCTATGGTATTTGCATAGTCCATGTTTCTCAATAGCAGTGCGGTGTTCGCGGGTGCCATAACCTTTATTGTTTTCCCATGCATACATTTTAAATCTCTTATGCAGCTTTTGCATGTATTCATCCCTATAGGTTTTTGCCAATACACTCGCCGCTGCAATTGAAGTATATATTCCATCACCCTGAATTACGCAGCGATGAGGATAGTCTTTATATTTTTTAAAACGATTTCCATCTACCAGCAAAAACTCAGGTTTATATTTTAGTTTATTAAGAGAGCGATGCATGGCTTTAAAAGATGCCTGTAAAATATTTATCCTGTCAATTTCATCATTATCAACTTTTGCAACTGAATAAGAAATACTTTCTTTTTCAATAATCGGGCGAAGCATTTCCCGATCTTCTTTTTTCATTTGCTTTGAATCGTTTAAAGCAGGATGATAAAAATCTTTTGGCAGAATAACAGCTGCAGCAAACACAGGCCCGGCAAAGCATCCACGGCCAGCTTCATCTAAACCGGCCTCGCAAAAACGATTATGAAAAAAAGGAAGGAGCAATCAAAAATTTTATCAAAACTAATTATCTGAAAAATAGCATGCTTAAATAATTATCAACATAAAGTTTAATGAGCATATACAAATAACTTTGCGCATGCAGTATTCTTTGGATAGATCTTCTTCAAAACCGATTGCAATATGGTTATTGATTGGTGTTGCTATGATAATGATACAGGTATTGCTTGGAGGAATTACAAGACTCACTGAATCGGGGTTGTCAATTACAGAATGGAAACCAATTACAGGGTCACTGCCACCAGTAAATACAGTGGAGTGGCAGACTGAATTTGATAAATATAAAAACACCGATCAATTCCGGTACATACATGCTGATTTTACTTTAAGCGATTTTAAGTTCATTTTTTTTTGGGAATGGTTTCACCGTTTATGGGCCAGGCTTTTGGGAGTTGTGTTCTTAACAGGGTTTGTATATTTTCTGGTAAGAAAAAAATTTAAACAAGAGATGATCATTCCTATGATCATCTTATTTCTGTTAGGCGCCATGCAGGGACTTGTAGGATGGATAATGGTAAAGAGCGGACTGGTACCTGAAAAAATGTTTGTTGGGCATATACAATTGGCCACGCATTTTATTGCTGCTCTTGTTTTACTCTGTTACACATTTTGGTTCGCATTGATCCTGTTAATTCCAAAAGAAAAACTGGTTGTAAACTCTTCCTTAAAAACAATTACGATTACGATTCTTTTTGTTCTTTTTATTCAACTTATTTATGGGGCATTTATGTCGGGATTAAAGGCTGCTACCGCTGCACCAACATGGCCTGATATAAATGGAATGATGATTCCCCGGCACGTAAATAATTTATCGCCATGGTGGAAAAATTTTGTTGAAAATAAAATTACCATCCAGCTAATACATAGAAGCCTGGCATACTTATTAATTCTTTTGGTTTTTATATGGACGATAAAAACAAGAAAGCTCAGTGGTAATTATCTTTTAAATAAAAGCAAATGGTTTCCGCTTATTTTTATTTTGATACAGGTTGTACTTGGCATTTTTACCGTAATAAGATCACCTTTTCCTGATAATCTTGTATGGCTTGGCCTGGCACATCAATTTACAGCTATGCTATTTTTAATTACTATGATCTGGATGATTTTTTTAATACGCAGCCATGTAAAATTTAATACAGTTTCATCCTGATCCCATGAAAATTATATCCCTAAGCGAAGGTGCTTTTACTGTAGATAAAACAAAGCAATTTATTCCATTTGATCTGCAAAAAGATAAATTACAGGAAAGAAATGTTGGAAGTCTTTTAGTAGAAATTCAACCTTTTGTAATTGTTACCTCAAAAGATATTTTATTGTTAGATACCGGCTTAGGGTTTACAAATGCAACAGGGGTTTTACAAATACATCAAAATTTATTGAATAATGGTATTGGCCCATTAGAGGTAACAAAAGTTTTGCTTACACATTTACATAAAGATCATTCAGGTGGAATAAGCCATCAACAAAATGGAAAGCGAGTTTTAAGTTTTGCCAATGCAACTTATTATATAAACAAGCAAGAGTTTGAGTTTGCTTTTGAGAATTCAAAATCATCATACATGATCGAAGATTTTGAATTGCTTAAAAATTCAACTCAGGTAAAATTTATTGAAGGCAATCGTATAATAAATGAGTATATTAAATACGAAGTTACCGGAGCTCACAGCCCGTATCACCAGGTTTTTTGGATTGAAGAAAATAAGGAAATTATTTTTTTTGGAGGGGATGTAGCGCCTCAATTACAGCAAATGAAGAATAAGTTTATAGCAAAATATGATTATGATGGAAAGAGATCAATGGAATTAAGGCAACAATGGAGAGAGCAGGGGGAACGTGAAAAATGGATTTTTTTATTTTATCACGACATTAAAACACCTGTTTTTAAGTATTAAAAATAAAAAAGGCCTGCCCTAAAAAGGGCCGGCCGTTGCTAACCTATGAAAAACACCTAATAACAAAAATAGGAGAATTTTTATAGAATACAAGTTTTATAAAAAAAAATTTAAAAAGGCATTACTTCTGCCTGCGGAGTCTCATTGGCTTTGGCTGAGCCTGTCGGTTTTGGAGGTTACGCATTAAAACGCCCCTGAATTCTCTTTCTGAATTAAAAAGATTGTTCGCTTTTGGCTGACCGACAACCTTTATAAATTCAGGTCTGTATCTTTTTTTTATATTTAAAACTTTTTCCTCATTATCAATCACATCGCCGTTTTTATTTTCTCCAACTGCCTCTTTAATATCATTTTCATACCGGTTATAAACAGGCCAAAACCTTTGTGCCTCATCTGCTGTTAGGTCAAGTTTTTTTGTAATAAAAGCTATTTTCAAAGCCTGGATCCTTTCAGCTTTATTAGCATCATCCTGTGCATTAACTATGGAAAAGCTTCCTAAAAAAATAATCGCTATAAATAATATTTTTTTCATTTACATTTAGTTTTGAGAACCCTTCTGATCTATTTTATCTAAATATAAGTCTAATGTTTTTTCATCAAGCAGATAATCTTTGGTAGCAGGAAGTTCATTTTCGTCAATACTGGTAGCTAATACTTCATTGTCAACTTCAGTACCGGTGCTTTCAAGATATTTAATGATCTCCTCATCTGATAACTTAGCTATCGCTGTATTTATCTCTTGCTCGTTTTTAAATTGAGATGCTGTTTGAGCAGAGGATGATACAAATAATTCAGTAGCCTTGCTAACCGGTGATTGACGTGATGTATTAAAGATCGTTAATGAACTTAAGCCTATAATCCCTGTTACTACAGCTGCTGCTGCATATTTCCATACAGAATCTCTTTTCTTTAATTGAACTACTTTAGTTTCAGGTTTAGTGATTATTTTATCTAGAATATCATTTTGTAAATTTCTGAAATAACCGGACGGGACTTCAAAAATATTTTCATTTTGAATTGAATAAAGCATTGGTGACAATGCCCTTAATTCCTGTTCAGGATTATCGTTCAGCGATCTTATTTTTTTTAATACTGATGAACTTAAATTTTCGAAATATCCTTCAGGTACGGTTAATTTATCGGGTTTAAAAGAGTTGGCATTTGTCTTTTTTAGAATATCAATTGCAAGCAGATTGAAATATCCTTCAGGAACAGAAAAAATATTTTTTTTCTCAATCCCTGCCAATAATGAACTGATGTTATTCAGTTCGTCAAATATTTCTTTTGAGGATTTCATCAGTTAATAGACATAAATATTACTCAATAGTTTAAACAGTTTAGCCATTTAATATAAATTCTTCAATTTTTTTTGCAGCATGGTGGTAGCTTGCTTTTAATGCCCCCTCACTGGTTTCCAACACCCTGCTCATTTCTTCATAAGGCATCTCATCATAATATCTTAAGTTAAAAACAATTCTTTGCTTTTCGGGCAATTGCTGAATGCCCAACTGCAGTTTCCATTCCAACCGGTTTGCATCAAAATTAGTATCCGCTTTAAGTTTATTTTCCAATCCGTTTTCAATGCCACTTAATGAAACTGAGCTTCTTTTTTTCTGCTGTTCTAAAAACGTAAGGCATTCATTGGTTGCTATACGATAAAGCCAGGTATATAACTGGCTATCTTCTCTAAAATTTTCCAACCCTTTCCATACTTTAATAAACATGTTTTGTAACACATCATTGGCATCATCATGGTCTATAACCATCCTGCGTATATGCCAATATAATTTTTCCTGGTATTTTTTTAAAATTGCTGTAAAGGCAGACTCTTTAGTATCAGCATTTTTAAACCTGTGTAAAAGTTCCTTATCATCCGGATGTACAGGCATAGGCAAAAATTATTTCAGCTGCAAAAATAAAAAAACCATTTGGTAAGATTGGGTTTAAAACAATAAGTTTAATGGAATAATTAACTTTTACAGGATGGTGGAGGTTTTAAAAATCTCTTCTGCATATTACAGTTAGGCTAAAACATAATAAACCAGACAAAAAATTATAAAATATTTTACGCAGAAACTTTTTTAGCCATTACTCTTTCTACAGCGGCAACAATATCAGGCGTATCTAATCCATATTTTTTTAAAAGATCAAGGGGTTTTCCACTTTCACCAAAGGTATCTTTGGTGCCGACATATTCAATTGGAACAGGAAAATTCTTAGCTGCAGTCTGGGCAATGCTGTCTCCTAATCCACCAATAATATTATGTTCTTCTGCAGTAACTGCACACCTTGTTTTTTTGATAGATTTAAGTATTGCATCCGTGTCCAATGGTTTTATGGTATGGATGTTTATTATCTCTACACTTATTCCTTTTTCTTCCAGAATTTTACCCGCTTCAATGGCTTTCCATACTAAGTGTCCACATGCAAAAATACTCACATCATTTCCATCGCTTAGTACCTGGGCTTTGCCAATTGTAAAATCTTCTCCCTTTGTAAAATTGGGCCATTTAGGGCGTCCAAATCTTAAATATACAGGGCCTTTATAATCTGCAATGGCAATAGTAGCGGCCTTTGTTTGGTTGAAATCGCAGGGAACGATAACTGTCATTCCCGGCAACATTTTCATCAAACCTATATCTTCTAATATCTGGTGTGTAGCGCCGTCTTCACCCAGGGTTAAGCCAGCATGAGAGGCACATATCTTCACATTTTTATTACTATAAGCTACTGATTGACGGATCTGGTCGTAAACACGGCCTGTAGAAAAATTGGCAAATGTTGTTGTATAAGGAATTTTTCCGCCAATAGTAAGACCGGCTGCAATGCCGATCATATTTGCTTCAGCAATACCACACTGAAAAAATCTTTCAGGAAAATCTTTTATAAATGGTTTTAGTTTTAATGAGCCTCCAAGATCAGCAGTAAGAACTACAACATTTTCGTTGCTTTTACCAAGTTCATAAATTCCTTCTCCAAAACCTTCCCTTGTTTCTTTTTCGTTTACAGGCTGTATATCTTTTAGCATAGCTATTTATTTATGCTGCAAAATACTAAAGCTTAGCGCTTAAAAATAAAAACTTTTATTTTGAAATTTCTGAAATGGTATAAAATTTCAGGTTAAGTGATTTTGCCCTCAGCAGTATCTCTTTTAATTTCCAAAGTGGTATTTGCATTTTCATATCCTGGCGCTCAATATTATGAACAAGCAGTACAGCACAGCGATTTGTTTGCTGGGCAAGATAGAGCAGGCCTTCGATTTTGCTTAAATTCCGATTGCTTGTTTCATCTATTCCTAAGCCAAATAGTAATTTATTATTTTTTAGAGACACCAGGCTTCTTGACAGATCCTGTGTGCCATTTAAAGCCCTTAGACTTTTAAAGTGCTTTAATAATAATTTGTCAAGAATATCATTATGCTTTCCATAGGGATAAGCGAATGTTGTTGGATAGAAACCGTCTTTATTCAATAAATGTAACCCATGCGTAATTTCTTCTTTCATCAACCTGTCAACATTAGTACTGTCAACACATTTTAGAAAATTTACATGATTGGTTGAATGGAAAGCAATTTCATGCCCATGATCCTTTATTTTTTGAAGCTTGTTTTTTTGAGCAGCGTTAAGCTTATTGTAATTTGATATATAAAAAGTAGCCTTTACACCCAGCGAATCAAACAGATCAATATACGGATACCAATTGTCAATATAATTATCATCAAAAGTAAGTGCTATTCCTCCTCTTGTATTTTCTGTTGTATTTCCACCTGGTATAATATCATTTTTATTACAGGATTGATTTATTAAAAATAACAGGAATAATAGGGTCAGATAAGTGATCCTCTTAAAAATAGAATTCATTTCTAATTCTGATTAATTTAAAAAAAACAGGGGGATACCGAAGTTAGAATTTGGAGATTTTCAAAAGGATGGTGCAATATAATAAAAAACGGGTTAATTCATCTGAAAATTTGGATTATTATGCATGGCTTCATCTTCCTTTAATTTAAGTTCCCATTTCCAGGCCGTAGACATCATATCCTCTAATGAATATTTAATATCCCATCCTAATTTTTCTCTGGCCAATTTGTTCTCTGCATATACAGCTACAACATCGCCCTGACGCCTTGGGCCTATTACATAATTTAATTTTACACTACTAACTTTTTCAAATGTTTTTATCGCTTCCAAAACAGTTACACCATTGCCTGTACCTAAATTAAAAACTTCACATCTGCTTTTGTTTCCATGATCTATAAGATATTGCAATGCCAAAGTATGTGCATGAGCAATATCGCAAACATGTATGTAATCCCGCACACATGAGCCATCCCGTGTAGGATAATCATCGCCATACACTTTCATTTGGGGTAATTTTCCAATGGCTGTTTGCGTAATGGCTGGTACAAGATTTTCCGGTTTACCCAATGGCATTTCACCAATAAGCGCCGAAGGATGAGCGCCAACAGGATTAAAATATCTTAATAAAATACTTTGTGCAAAAATTGTTTTTGTGGTTTCGCTTACAATTTGTTCGCCCATTTGTTTTGTATAACCATAGGGAGATTCAGCCGGCTTAGGTGGTGTACTTTCTGTTACCGGGATTTCATCCGGGCTGCCATACACAGTGCATGACGAAGAAAAAATAAAATAGGGAATCTGGAATTCCTTTACACATTTTAAAATATTTATTAGGGAAAGAATGTTGTTCTCAAAATAAAGTAAAGGTTTGTGTACAGATTCTCCCACTGACTTGTAAGCCGCAAAATGAATGATCCCTTCAATATTAGGATTCTCCTGGAAAACCGCATGTGTTTCATCAAAACTGCAGAGATCAACCTTGTAATTCTTAATTTTTTTACCTGTGATTTTTTCTATCCCTTCTAATAATACTGGTGTTGATCTGGAATTATTATCCACACAAATGGGATCAAACCCATTTTCTATCAGATCTACAATTGTATGTGCACCAATGTAACCACAACCACCTGTAACTAAAATCTTCTTCATGCTGCAAAGAAAGAAAAAAATTGCTTACCACTAAATAAAGAAATAAAAAAAAATTACCGGTGGAATACTATAAAATAAATTAATGCTGCAAGCCCTGCGCTTACCGGAATAGTTAAAACCCATGCCCACAGCAGGTTAACCGTTATACCCCACCTTACTGCCGAAAGCCTTTTAGTGGCGCCCACACCAATAATAGAGCCTGCTATAGTATGGGTAGAACTTACAGGGATTTTTAAAGATTCGGTTATAAAAAGAGTTATTGCGCCTGCAGTTTCTGCGGCAACCCCTTCAAAAGGAGTTACTTTGGTAATGCGGGTTCCCATGGTTTTTATAATCTTCCATCCACCTGTGAGTGTGCCCAATGCAATAGCAGAATAACAGGCTATGGGTACCCAAAATACCATGTGATCCAGACTGTAGCGTTTTGGATCATAAGAAATTAGTGCGGCCATAATAATCCCCATAACTTTTTGTGCATCGTTGCCGCCATGGCCAATACTAAAAGCTGCTGATGATAAAAGCTGGAGGCGCTTGAACCAATGATTGGCTCTGGCTGTATTTAAATGATTTAAATAGAAAGTAAAGACGGCCATAGCTATAAGAATGATACTCATCAATACCCATTTAAAATTTTTAGTATAAAAGATAACCTGCCAAATATAGGTGGAGTAATGTGTTTTTGCATCCAGCACCTGTTTATCAAATTCAAGTGTTTTATATAAAAAAAGAATAACCAATAAGATAACTATTGTAGAAATTATTTTAGGTATGGGGCCTTTTCTAAATGAGTTTAAAAACCATAAGGAAATAATGTAAGCCATTATCATCCCTATCAGCGGCGCAATAAAAATAAAACCGATAGTTTTTAAAACAGGATCGCTCCAGTTTACAGAATGTATGCCGGCATGCGCAATAGCTGCACCTGCAAAGCCCCCGATTAATGTGTGTGAAGAGGATGAGGGAATACCAAACCACCAGGTTAATAAATTCCAAAGAATAGATGCGATAAGCCCGGCACAAACAACCTGCAGTGTTATATATTCTGCCTTAACTGTTTTGGCAACGCTGTTGGCAACGCCGTGATCTTTAAAAATAAAATAGGCTACAAAATTAAAAAGAGCAGCCCAAAGAACCGCCTGAAAAGGGGTTAATACTTTTGTAGAAACAATGGTTGCTATAGAATTTGCAGCATCATGAAAACCATTGATGTAATCAAAAATTAAAGCAAGGGCGATAACGATAATAAGAAAGGTCATATTCTAATGTGCTGATGTGATAATATGCTGTGCTGATTTATTTAAGTTTCATTGCTTAATCAGCACATTGGCTAATCAGCAAATTATCAAATTGATTAAGCGTATTTAATAATGATTGATTCTATTACATTCGCTGCATCCTCACATTTGTCAGTTACAATTTCCATTACCTGGTATATTTCTCTTTTCTTTATTACTTCTTTTGCATCCGGCTCTGTTTCAAACAGTCTTTCAATACTCATATCAAATACATCGTCTGCCTGGTTTTCGATACTGTTGATAAGCACCATGGAGTCAGTTATACGTCTTAAGTTTTTCATATCACGCAATTCTAATACAGCCTTTTGCACTTCGGCACAGGCGCTGCTTATCAGCTCACTTAATTTTTGTATGCCGATATCACTCGGATCAACTTTATAAAAATTTATTTTTTTTGCTGTGGCATAAATGTAGTCTGATACGTCATCAAGTGCCGATGCTAATGAGTGGATATCTTCCCTGTCAAAAGGGGTAATAAAATTTCTGCCCAACTCTGTAAATATCCTGTGTGTATAATCATCATTGACATGTTCCATGTCTTCAATTTCTTTTATATACACAGCCCTCAATTCAAAGCTGGGTTCTTTTACTACTTCCTTTAATTTATTACCCATTTGCATTACGGTTTCTGCAACGCCTTCAAATAGTTGAAAAAAGACTTTATCCTTTGGAAGGAAAAATTTTAAAAAGGAAGCGGATGCCATATTGTATGATTTTGGCAAAAATAAAGCTATAAAAGTTGAATTAAACCAGTTTACATTTGATAATAATTTCTTAACATACAACTTATTTATAACATTGATTTTTAACGTATACGTAAATTATGATTAAACCAATTTTAAAGCTAAGATTTATATTAACCATACTGCTGTTTACTATATCAGGTTTAGTTAAAGCCCAATTTTTAATGGACATGATAGACACTACTACTGATATAGGCAAATCTATATTATCAGTTAGTAAAAGATTTGATAACATAAGAATTGGGGGGTATATACAGCCCCAGTTTCAGGTGGCACAAACTAAGGGTGTAAAAAGTTTTAATGGTGGTGATTTTCTAACAAATGTAAATAACAGGTTTATGCTTCGCAGAGGAAGAATACGGTTTGATTATATTCATTTTAATAAAGATAATAAGCCTTCTGTTCAGTTTGTTTTACAATTTGATGGTTCGGAAAGAGGGGTATTTATCCGTGATTTCTGGGGAAGAATATTTGAGAATAAATACAAACTTTTTGCATTTAGTATAGGCATGTTTGCCAGGCCATTCAGTTATGAACTTAATCTCTCATCATCCGATAGAGAAAGTCCGGAGAGAGGAAGAATGAGCCAGATATTAATGAAAACGGAAAGAGATCTTGGTGCCATGTTATCATTTGAGCCAAGGATAAAAGATCATCCGTTAAGATATTTAAAAATTGATGCGGGACTGTTTAATGGACCAGGCTTATCAGCGCCGGCAGATTATGACAGTCATAAAGATTTTATAGCACGGATAGGCTTAAAACCTTTTCCCATAACAAAAAATATAAATCTTTCGATTGCGGTATCCTGGTATAACGGCGGCATTTTGCAAAACACAAAGTATGTATACCGGATCGGCAATGCTGCAACCGGTAAAGCATTTATGGTTGATTCATCTCTTAATAATATTGGAAAAATTGCACCCCGAAAATATTATGGTGCAGATATGCAATTGAAAATAAAAAACAACAAAGGGTTTACCGAACTAAGAGGTGAATATATTACAGGAACACAAACATCTTTTGCCAATACAACTGAAACACCTGCTGCATTACCCACAGATAATTCCACGCCTTTTTACATAAGAAAATTTAATGGCGCCTATTTTTATCTGCTGCAAAATGTTTTTAGCACAAAACATCAGGTGGGAGTTAAATATGATTGGTACGACCCCAACAGTGAAGTAAAAGAAAATGAAATTGGCAAGGCGGGCAGTAATATTAATGAAGCCAATATTAAATTTTCAACGCTGGGTTTTGGTTATATCAATTACATAAACGAAAATCTGAAACTTGTTTTGTGGTATGAAAAGATATTTAATGAAAAAACACAAATTGCCGGATTTACTTCCGATATAAAGGACAATATTTTTACCTGCAGGCTGCAATTCAGGTTTTAAAATTTACCGGATAATTTTATAATTCTCTCCTATCGTACTTTATCTTCTTAACGTAACGCCTATGATTATACACATTGAAGTAGTATTTATAAACATTCCCTGCTTTTAATAAAACTTAATGTTGGATTCAGAAATATTTCCATTACTTCGCTTTCTCTAATTTAAATTTTATGAGTATCAGCACAACTTTTTTCCCCAAAACTGATTATCATTTTTTTTACAATTTTTTATTGGTAATGAGTGAAGAGCAAATTCAAAAATTGCGAAGAATAATTTTAGGATTTGAAAAAATTTCTTCATTCAGTGATATTGAAATTGATGACCTTGAGAAAAAAGCAGGTCATCAAAATAATTTGTTACCTGCCGGATAAATCTCTGTAATATTTTATTTCAAATTCTTTTCCATAACAATTACATAACGTTGCGATAATAATGCGATAACATACTATGAGTTCCTTTGTGGAAAATTTAAAACATGAACTCACAACGTTTACTTTTCTTCTTTTTTTTATTATTAGCCTGTTTAAATTTATCAGCTCAGGAAACCACAGCAACTTTAAGCGGATTTGTTTCTGATGATAAAGGAACGCCTGTTGCAGGCGCCTCCATTCTATTAAAACATGGGCCTACCGGTTATGTTAGCGGATCACAAACTAATAGCAAAGGAATTTATACAATTCCTAATTTAAAACCAGGAGGCCCTTACACTGTTACAATTTCCTTTGTAGGATTTGAAAGCAATAAAAATGACAATGTAAATCTTTCATTAGGAAATAATGCGGATATAAATGTGGTTTTATCAAATAGTAATAAATCGCTGCAGGAAGTTGTTATTGCATCTGGCAGAAGACCGACAGGCGGCTTAAATATAAGCCGTTCACAAATGAACATTTTGCCAACAATAGGCAGAAGCATTAATGATTTTACAAGGCTTACCCCACAATCAAATAACAACTCTTTTGCAGGCACAAACTTTCGTTATAACAATGTAACAATTGATGGGGCTATTAATAATGATGCATTTGGCTTTAGTAATTCTGCCGGTGGTGTTAGTGGCGGTGGACAGGCCGGTACGGCGGGTTCGGGCACACGAACAAACCCTTACAGCCTTGATGTGATACAGGAAGTGCAGGTACAAATTGCACCTTATGATGTTAAGCTTGGAAATTTTACAGGAGGAAGCGTAAATGCTGTAACTAAAAGTGGTACCAATGATTTTCATGGATCAATCTATGGCTATGGCAGAAATCAATCACTGGTTGGAAAAAGTGTTGATGGTTTAAAATCAAAAATTGGTTCTGATTTTCACGATTACCAATATGGTGCAACCCTTAGCGGACCTATTATTAGAAATAAAGCTTTCTTTATTGTGAACTTTGAACAAACACGCAGACAGGAACCTTCGTTTTATAATGTGGGTGATCCCGGTGCAGCAATGACGGCAGCAGAAGGAGCACAAATTGTAAATCAATTAAAAACAAAATACAATTACGATCCCGGTAGTTACCTTGGTACATATAAAGTTTTCACCAACAGTGATAAACTTTTTGGAAGATTTGACTTTAAAATAGATAATAATAATACGCTAACATTAAGGGGCATTTATACAAACGGAAGTGGTAATAATTTAGAAAGATCATCTACCAATTTTCAATTTGGATCAACCGACTTTACACAGTTTACAAAGAACTATAACCTAACCGCAGAACTTAAAACAAAGTTTAGTAACGGTGTAAATAATCTTTTCAATATTAGTTATATCAATGTTCATGAGTATCGAACTTTTCCTGCCCCTATTGCACCTTACATTGATATTGATAACGGAAGAATAACTTTAGGAACATGGAGAGAAGCATCTGTTTATAATCTGAAACAAAAAACTATTGAGATCAGTGACAATGTTACAGTAACAAAGGGCATCAATAAATTTACCTTCGGAACGCATAATGAATTTTATGATCTTACTTATGGATTTATAAATTCATACAATGGCAGGGTTGAATACAACAGAGGTCTTCAAAGTTTTTTAAACGATAATCCAAGTCGTGTACGTGGCGCATTTGTTACAGATACAAAATATAATAATGATATTAATGCGATAAGGAACAATCCTCCAAATCCGTTTACTATAGCACTTACCAGTTTATATGCCCAGGATGAAATTAGTGTGAGCAGAAAATTTAAATTATCTCCCGGCATCAGGTTCGATTATTCTTTTGTTGGCTCACAGCCTTATTTAGACCCTGCATTAGCAACAACTAATTCCGCAGGTTATGTTTCTGCTAATCCAACTTATTCTAATACTTCTTTTAAAGATCTAACGGGTAAATTACCTTCAAGAATTATAGCGTCACCAAGATTAGGGTTTACATATAATGTTAACGGCAATCAAAAAATTATTATCCGTGGTGGTTCAGGAATATTTACCGGACGTATACCTTTTGCATGGTATGGTTATGCATACACACTAAATGGAGGAACTTACGGAAACATTGACTGGAACGGGCCTGCAGGGCCTGGTACATCTTTACCAAATGGTCAGTATGTTCCTCTTGCAATTAACCCTGCAGGGTTAAAAGATACGGTTACAAAATATGGTGGCGCCTCAAGAAGCAGTACCCGTGAGATAGATATTTTTGATAATAATTTTAAACTTCCTGCGGTTTGGAGAAGCAACATTGCAACTGATATTAAATTTGGCAAAGGTTATAAACTTACCCTTGATGCGATGTACACCAAAACAATTTATGATGTAAAATATGAGCAGATAAATTTAAAAGATTCTGTTGCCTATTTTTCAACCGGTCCAACAAAAACCCCGGTGTATGTTGGCGGAAAGTATAATTCTACATTCTCAAACGTTTACTATTTAACCAACACCAAACAAGGTTACCGTTACAACCTTACCGCCCAAATTTTAAAAGCAGGTAATAATATAAAAATGGGCATGCATTCATTCAATATGAACTGGAGCCTTGCTTATACCTACGGAATGAGTAAAGATGTTACCAATGGTATCCGCAATTCATGGGAAAGCAGTTACAATGTAAACCCGACAATAACTCCTAGCAATTCTCAATTAGCCTTTTCTAATTTTGATCTTCGTAACCGTATAGTTGCAACATGGAGCGGCAGCATGGCATGGAATACTACAAATACAACATCTCTTGCATTCTTTTATTCAGGACAATCAGGCGCTCCGTATAGTGTAATTTATCAATCTGCGCCTTTTGGAAATGGCTCAAATGCACCATTGCCATACATTCCGTCAAATCAATCCAATATTAATCTTGTTGATAAAAAAGATGCAGCAGGCAACATTACTTACAGTTCAGCAAACCAATGGAACGATCTTAATAATTTTATTGAAGGAGATAAATATTTAAAAACAAGAAGAGGGCAATATGCTGAAAGAAATGGTTTGCATACAACATTTGTGAATGATCTTGATATGAAGCTTATGCATGAATTTAAATTAAGCAAGAGCAATAAATCAAACACGTTGCAATTAAGTCTTGATATTTTTAATGTGCTTAATTTAATAAATAATAATTGGGGACATGTAACGTTTGTTACCAATCTTAATAATTATACTGTAAATTTTTTACAGTTTGTAAAAGATGCAAATGGCAAAAGTTCAGGAGCACCGGCAACAGGATATGTTCCTTCATTTAATTTTGTTAAGCCAACCGGAATAGACAATCATTATTATACTTTGGATCCAATTAACTCAAGATGGCAGGGGCAGGTTGGAATAAAATATAATTTTTAAATCAATAAGTAGAACACAAAAAACTATTTTTGTAAAGCTGTACCACCCTTTAAAATTTAAAGGGTGGTTTTTTCTTGGCACATTTTTTATTCTAACATTTAAAAATATTATTATGGAAAAAAAATCACACAGCGATGATCATAACCAGCTTCCTTCTGATGAGGCTACAAGAAATAAAATAAATAAACATCTAAGTGATATTGATGATACTATTTCAGAAGAAGATTTAAAAAATATTAATACCGTTACGGGAACAGAAAATGTTGCAAGTGAACCTGATGAAAAGAAGGATGAAAAGGAGGAAGAAAAAGATAGAAAGAATGACGATGATGAACCTGAAAAAGAAGCCCCTACTCCCTGGGAAATATTGGGTGAATAAAAATTAATTTCGCAAACTCTGAAGTGTAAATCCAAAGCTGCTTCCAACATCTACTTTACTGCGAACATGCATTGCTTGCCCATGAACTTCAATTATATGTTTACAAATAGCAAGCCCTAATCCACTACCGCCTATTTTTCTGTTACGGGCAAGATCAGTGCGGTAAAACCTTTCAAATATCCTGGGCAAATGTTCTTCTGTTATTCCGGCGCCATCATCTGTTATTTCTATTAATATTCTTTTGCCTTCCATACTATAAACACTGCCTTCAACAATGCCATGTTGCTTACCATATTTAATTGCATTATCTACAAGATTAATAAGCACCTGCCGTATCTTCTCTTTATCTGCATAAACAGTTAGCGGCAATTCGCAGCCTTTTTTTATGTGGCAATTTATCTGCTTTTCTTCTGCATTAATTGAAAGAGTTTCAAACACATCTTCAATCATATCCTGTATCACAAAATTCTCTTTATATAATAATTGCTCACCACTTTCAAGTCTCGATATTTCATCAAGGTCATTAATAAGATTTACAAGCCGTGATACATTCTTTGCCGCATTGCCTAAAAATTTTTTGTTCACTTCCGGTTTATCCATCGCTCCATTTATAAGCGTATCAATATACCCCTGTATGGCAAAAACAGGCGTCTTTAATTCATGGGACAAATTCAATAAAAATTCTTTTCTAAAAATTTCATTCTCCTTCAATACTTCTATTTCTTCTTTATGATGCTCTGCCCAAACTTCCACATCTTCTCTAACTTCATCAATACTTTTTTGCGGTAAAATATTGTTGTAATAAAATTCTTCTTTTTTAGTTGCCTTGGTTTGATAAATAAGTTTATAAATAAGTTTAAGTCTGCGGTAAATAAATCTGCGCAGCATAAATGCAATCAACAGATAGGCAAGAATATAAAATCCTGCAACTGCTATACTGATAATCTTCCAGTTTTCATGATATAAATATCCAGTAACGCCTGCAACAACAGCCAAAGGCAAAGCTGTAAGCGCAGCAATTTGTTGTGCAGAAAAGTTTTTACCTGATAACATTTATTACTTTCTAAAATTTTGGTGTTATCTTAATTGTGAAACGGCAAACGTGAAACGTGAATTTTTTAAGTCTCACATTTTACTCTCTCACTTTTCACGTCTCACCTTTCACGTTGATATTATAATTCAAATTTATACCCTACACCTTTTACTGTGGAAATACAATCCACTCCTATTTTTTGCCTTATTTTTCTAACATGCACATCAATGGTACGGTCACCAACAATAACTTCTGTACCCCAAACTTTTTCTAATATCTCGTTGCGCAAAAAAACTTTTCCCGGCTTTGAGGCAAGTAATGACAGCAGCTCAAACTCTTTTCTGGCAAGCGTTATGGGAATATTTTTAAAAGTAACATTATATTTTTCCCGGTTAATTAACAGCTCTCCAAGCTGTAAAATTGAGTTGTCTTCTTTTGTAACTCTTCTAAACAATGCATTAACCTTACTTATTAAAACTTTAGGGCTTATTGGTTTTGTTATGTAATCATCAGCGCCGGTTTCCAATCCCCGTATTTCTGTATTCTCATCACTTAATGCAGATAAAAATATGATCACTGTGTCTTTAAATTCAGGCTGTAACCGTAAAATTTTACAAACATCAATCCCGTTCTTTCCAGGCATCATTATATCAAGGATGATCATAGAAGGCAGATGTTTTTTGGCAAGCTCAATTGCCTCATTTCCGTTTTTTGCGCAAATAACTTCGTACCCTTCTGCAGAAAGGTTATAGCTTACTATTTCTAAAATATCAGGCTCATCATCTGCTAATAATATTTTTCCCGGATTATTCATCAAAACAATTTTTGGCAAACCTATATTAATTTATTGTTACCCCCTACGCCTGATGAACCTCTTTACAATTTATTAATATTGAAAAGAAAATTTAGCATTTCCAAACAAAAATTTGGACGATTAAATTATTCAACCCTTCTATTATTCTTATTATTACATCTATACTTTATTGAGCATAGTTTTTGTTTAATTTCATACATAATCATCTTAAAATGTTCTTATTAATAAAATGAAATCATACTATTTCTTATTTCTTCTTTTATTATTTGTTACTTATTTATCCCCCGCACAGCAACGGGTAATTACCGGGAAGGTTATTGATGTAAAAACAGGGCTGCCCCTCTCTTCCTGCAGCGTTTATGCAGTACATTCAGGTAATGGAGTTATTACAGATGAGGATGGAAGCTACATCATGACCATCTCCGACAGAATTGATTCCATAGCGATTTCAATGGTGGGTTACAGACCGGTTTTAAAACCTGTTACAAAAGAAAAAAATCAGCTTATCAATTTTGAAGCACAAACATCTTCCGCATCAATGAGTGAGGTAACTATTTTGGCAAAATCAAAATATACAAGGGCGCAGCGCCTGGTAAGGCTGGTGATAAAAAATAAACCGAACCATAACGTTTACAATAAAGAAAATTTTCAATCAAGAGTATATGATAAGGTTGAACTTGACATAAAAAATATCGCAGACAAAATAGAAAGAAGCCGCCTCCTTAAACCGCTTGCTTTTGTTTTAAACCACATGGACAGTACAACGGATAAACAAAAATATTTACCCGTTTATTTATCTGAAACAATTGCTGATTTCTATTACAAAAAAAACCCTGAAACTGAACGGTATGATTACAGCGCCATAAAAAGCTCAGGGTTCGATAACCAATCCATCCTTACTTACATAGATGGTTTGTACAAAAAAATAAATATCTACGATAACCTTATAAAATTGGTTGATATTAATTTTATAAGTCCCATTGCTGATAATGCTTTAAATCTTTACAATTATATCATCAATGATACAATGCTGATTGATGGGCATCAATGTATACAGGTTCAGTTTTCGCAGATACAATATGGTACCAATACTTTTAATGGTTTTATGTGGATTGTTGATAGTACCTATGCGATAAAATCTATGACGATGCATATGGATAAAAGTGCAAGTATAAATTTTGTAAACAAGTTTGAGATAACGCAAAACTTTGAATTAGATGATGACAAATTTCTTCCATCAAAAAATATTTTATTTATTGATCTCAATATTCCGGCAATGAAAAAAATGGGAGTGATTGCAAAGAAGACAACGCTCTTTCAAAATTTTAGTTTTAATAATTCATCCATTGATACTGTCTTCAATAAAAAATTAAAAGATATTTCTTCAGTTGCAAAGATCAATACAGATCCATCTTACTGGCCCGCCAACCGTTTTGAACCGTTAAGTAACTCAGAACAATTTGTGTATACGCTGATGGACACCATAACTAAAATACCGGCTGTAATTAAATACACAAAAATTGTAGACGGATTAACCAGTGGTTACTATACCGTTGGCAATATTGATATTGGCTACATCTGGAACTTTTATACCAACAATATTGTGGAAGGAAACAGGTTCAACATCGGTGCAAAAACAAACTGGCATTTTAATAAAAACATACAATTAAAAACGTATGTTGGTACTTCTACAAAAGATAAACAGTTCCGTTATCTCTTCGGAAGTATTTTTGTTTTAGACCGGAAACAATGGAGCACATTACATTTGCGGTACAGCAGCGATATCTTTTCCTCCTATAATAATGATGATGACATAGATGAGAATTCTCTTTTTGCTTATCTGGTGAAAAGGATAAAGCATACAACCCGGTTGGTTAATAATAAAGAGGCAGATATTTTTTACAACAAATTTTTTGCCAACGGATTTGCGATAAAGATGGAAGCAAGGTCTTCAACCCTCACGCCTTATTTCAACATTTATTATACCCATGATAATTTTACACCGTTCATTGTAACCAAGCCAGGGTTTAACAGCAATTACAAAAGCAATGAAGTGTCTTTTACAGTAAGGTATGTTTACAAAGAAAAATTTATTACGCAGCATTTCAGAAGAGGAAGCTTAGGAAGCAATTACCCCGAAATAAATCTTGCCTATACCAAAGGATTTAAAATTGATAACGGCATATTTAAAAGTGATTTTAATTATAACAAATGGAATATAAATATTCAGCATGATTTTTCTGACGGACGTTTAGGGCAACTGTCATACACACTGCAGGCAGGCATTACAAAAGGTATTTTACCAATATTATTGCTTGATGTACAAAAAGGAAATGATACTTATTATTACTCCACCTATGCATTTAATAATATGAACCGGTATGAATTTGTTGCTGATAAATATACAAGTCTTTTATTGCAGCAAAACTTTGGCGCTTTCCCTTTCAATCATATTCCTGCTCTAAAAAAATTAAAATGGCGTTCTCTTGCAACTTTTAAAGGAGTAATTGGTAACATGACAGAAGAAAATAAAATCGCTAACGGGTTTTATGACCCCACAATAGATTATCATTTTACTGTACCCAATAAAACGCCTTACATGGAAGCAGGTGTCGGCATTGAAAATATTTTTAAACTGCTGAGAATAGATGCCATTTGGAGATTGAATTATCTGCAGAATAAAAATGTACCTACGTTTGGAATTTTAGGAAGTGTACAGTTCAAATTCTAATAGCCCCGCCCCCTCTAACTCTCCCCCAACAGGGGAGACTTGCTAACACACAATGCCGTTTACAAAAGTTGAAAATAAATTACCATCAGATAAATTTATCCAACAAAGATTTAATGATGAAATGGAAGATATTATGTTTGGTATTATTCAAACGTACCGCTCCCTCATTATATTCATTCCACTTTCCTTCTCCTTTAGGAGAAGGTGCCCAAAGGGCGGATGAGGTGGAGAGAGAGTTGGAGGGTGAGGCTTCTTTCACCCTCTCTACTTGTGGAGAGGGAAGGGGTGAGGCTTTACCATTCCAATACCCATGCAAATATCAGCGGTGCTACAATTGTTGCATCACTCTCTACAATAAATTTTGGTGTATGAATATCAAGTTTACCCCAGGTAATTTTTTCATTAGGAACTGCGCCGGAGTAAGAGCCATACGAAGTTGTGGAGTCAGAAATTTGACAGAAATAACTCCAGAACGGAACATCGTGCCATTCAAGATCCTGGTACATCATTGGCACAACGCAGATAGGAAAATCTCCTGCAATGCCGCCACCAATCTGAAAAAACCCAACACCTTTCCCTGAAGAATTTTTGCGGTACCAGTCACTCAATTCAACCATGTATTCAATTCCACTTTTCATGGTAGATGCTTTTAATTCTCCTTTAATAATATAGGATGCAAAAATATTCCCCATCGTGCTGTCTTCCCAACCGGGCACAACCATCGGAATATTTTTTTGTGCGGCAGCAAGCATCCAGCTGTTCTTCGCATCAATTTCATAATACTGTTCCAGCACACCACTCAAAAGCATTTTGTACATGTACTCATGCGGAAAAAATCTTTCTCCTTTATCATCTGCATCTTTCCATATTTTATGAATATGTTGTTGTAATCTTCTGAAAGCTTCTTCTTCCGGAATACATGTATCGGTAACACGGTTGTAATGATTTTCCAACAGATTCCATTCTTCCTGCGGACTAAGATCACGGTAATTAGGAACTCTTTTATAATGGCTGTGCGCTACCAGGTTCATTATATCTTCTTCAAGATTTGCGCCCGTGCAACTAATGATGGCAACTTTATCCTGCCGAATCATTTCTGCAAAAGAAATTCCCAGCTCAGCCGTGCTCATAGCCCCTGCCAGCGTTACCATCATTTTACCACCTTCATCAATATGTGTTACATAACCCTTTGCTGCATCCATTAATGCCGCTGCATTAAAATGCCGGTAATGATGTTCTATAAATTCAGAAACAGGTCCTTTTTTCATGGTAAAATATTAAGGACGCAAAAGTAATTTTTTTTTATTGAGCCAACAGTAGATATTCCTGGCAGCATCGTTTTGTCAATCAATTCAGTTGCATAGCATTGTTTATCATTAAGAATCTCTAAAACTGGAAATAGATAAATGTGCTGCTGCTTTCCTGGCTTAATATTATAAGCATAAGCATGGCACTCCAAACTAACCCCAGCAGCCACCATGGCATTTTATTGGCAACATTTACAATACGGGTGTTACGCATCATCCAGTGAAAGGCAACCATACAAACAACAATAACAGAAACTTTTATAATAGTTAAGGTAGATAAAAGCACAGCACCTTTTGGTACATGATAGAACATGGATGTAAGCATTCTCCATGCTGAAGTAAAATCAGGTGAGCGGAAAAACACCCATGTTACATTCACCAAAAAAAAGGTAAACAGGGCAAGAAGAAAATTAGAGGATTGTACTTTCTTTAAAAACCGGGGCGCCATAAAACCCTGCATAACAACAGCAGGTTGTACAAGTTCCGGCTTTGGTTTTAAACGTATCTTAAAATCCTGGATAAACTTTTCTACCATTAGATAAAAACCGTGCAAGGCTCCCCATACAACAAAGGTCCAGTTAGCCCCGTGCCATAAACCGCCAAGCAACATTGTTATCATAAGGTTTATGTATGTCCGGAATTTTCCGCTCCTGTTGCCTCCTAATGGAATGTATAAATAATCCCTGAGCCAGGCAGATAAAGTAATGTGCCATCTTCTCCAGAAATCTGAAAATCCTATGGCAGCGTAGGGGTACAAAAAATTCTCCGGCAATACAAAACCTAAGCAGGAAGCCACGCCAATGGCGCAGGTTGAGTAGCCTGCAAAATCAAAAAATATTTGCCCCGAAAATGCAAGCACTCCCATCCATGCATCAAGTGTACTCAGGGGACCTTTTGCGTCAAACACAACATTGGCAGGCGTTGAGAGCATACTGTCAGCCAACACCACTTTCATAAATAATCCAAGGGTTATCAATAACAAACCCTGCAGCATTTGTTTTTGATTGGCAGTTCTGGGTGTTTCAAACTGTGGCACTAATTGTGGCGGACGTACAATAGGACCTGCAACGAGATGTGGAAAGAAGGTTACAAACAATGCAAAATCAAGCATTGATTTTACAGGCTTACTTCTTTTTTTATACATATCAATTGTATAGCACAATGTTGTAAATGTATAAAAGGATATACCTGCCGGTAGAATAATATTTGGTTTGGCGGGATGATAATTAATTCCAATAGCATTTACAACATGGGTGAAGTTCTCTAATAAAAACCCTCCATATTTAAAAAAGAAAAGCATACCAAGGTTTCCGCAGAGGCTGATTACGAGCAGCAATTTTCTTTTATGCCTGTTGGGTTGTGTGTACAATGCCCGCCCTACAAAAAAATCTACAACTGTTGCCAGCCAAAGCAAAAGAACAAAAGGCGGATTCCAGGCAGCGTAAAAAATATAGCTGGCTATTAAAAGATTTATCTTTTTTACTTTCCATGCAAGAGGAAGATTGTGCAGCACAAGCATCACAATAAAAAAAACGATAAAAGTATACGAGTTAAAAACCATGATTAAAAGTTTTGGCTTTGAATATTATTTTATTGTATAGTTTGTTTATGAGGAAAAGACCAACCTTTTTCCTGAATAATATTAATTAAGTTTTTGGTAAAAACAATTGCATCCGATGGTTTAAGATGAGAAAATTCAGGGCATTGAAAATGGGCAATGGCTGGATAATCCTCAAAATAAATTCCGGGACAATTTGTAACCGTTAATATTATATCCCAATATTTTTCCCGTGGAAAACCGGTTTTCTCTTTCGACAGGAACGGACCACTTGATGGAGTACGTACAAATATTATTTGCCCTCCTCTTGCTTTTATTTTAGCTACGTCGCTTTTAACTGTTGCAATAATAGAGTCTTGTTGGTAAATGCTTAATGGTGTTGTGGGCCGTGAAGCTCCATACGCCCAAATAGCTTTCACCTGGTTTTGTAAATTGGTATCCGTTACAAAACGGTCTGTCATATAACTCTGCCGGTTAAAGGTTGATTTATTAAAATCCATAGGGAAAACCGGTGATCCATAAACACCATAACGTGGAGGTATTTTTGCATTTTCCAGAATACTATTTAATGATAAATAATTTTTGTCAAGAAAAACAAATTGGGATTCCAATAAATGATTTACCTCGAAACTAAATCGTTGAGCAGGTGTTCTTTTTTTATAATAATCCATATCCGCTTTTAGCATAGCTCCCCTGGGAGTTGATAAAGAAAAAAATAATCCTTCCGTAACATCTATCATCAATTTTCCCTTAAAGTCAGAATCCTTAGCAAGGTCATCTAAAACAGGCAGTGGTGAAGTACCTTCAACCGCCAGTTGAATAGCATTTTCTCCGGTGATTGATTGCCATGTTACAATATCGAGATCAAACTTATTGCGGGATGAGCCGATAAAAACTGTGGCCTTATCAGCTGGTTCGTAAACCCTGGCTCTTTTATCGCTCCACAAAGCATCACCATCATCGTATGCAATGTTGATGCCTTTACTACGCAAATAAAGTTCCCAACTGGCAATAGAAGTTATAACCAGTATCAACGTTAGTACACCGGCTTTCACCAGATTTTTACTTTCCATATTATTTTTTTAAATTCAGGAATGAAATATTTCAAATCATCAAAGATTAAAGCAGCAGTGTAAAAAATAGGTTTTGTTTCAGCAGAACTTAAAGATAGTTTACCGTTTTTATAAAACAAATAATAAAATTAATTGCTGATAATTTTCAATCTTCATTTACTTTTAAGGCGGCAAACTTATATTTAAAAAGTTTATTAGAGAAGTCATGTTATAGTAATATTAAACCAGTCTGACCTGTTGTTTTAATCAGATCCTATAACCCACTGTAAAATAAAAAAGTAGTAAATAAATAATGAAACAACGGATAGCGCAAATAACATTGGTGGTTAATGAGTATGATGAAGCTATTAAATTCTATACTGAAAAATTAAATTTTATTGTTGCAGAAGACACAATATTGAGTAAAACAAAACGCTGGTTACGGATATCGCCAAAAGGTTCAACAGATTTTTGTTTGCTATTGGCAAGAGCCGATAATGAAGAACAAAAAAGCAGGGTGGGTAATCAAACCGGAGGACGTGTTTTTTTATTTCTTTATACAGATGATTTTTGGAGAGATTATAAAAATATGCAGGCCAAAGGAATTTCATTTGTAAGGGAACCCATTGAAGAAAAGTGGGGAACAGTTGCTGTGTTTAAAGATCTGTATGGCAATCTCTGGGATTTTATAGAGCCAAAAAAAATCTCCTAAATTAATCTCATTTTCTTTCTCTGTATATTTAATTCTCAACAATTTTTCATGAAAAAAATAATATTCATTGCCTGTTTTTTATCTATACATAATTTATTTGCACAAATCATTGTTCAGCGTGACCCTGAAATAGAGCAAATGGTAAAAGAGATATCATCCGATTCTCTTAAATCTTACATAAAAACATTAGTTGCTTTTGGCACACGCAATACATTAAGTACACCAACAAATTCAAAAAGAGGAATTGGTGCAGCACGCGGTTGGGTGTTGCAAAGGTTTAATGAATTTGCAAAACAATCCAATGGCAGGCTCACCGCAACCATTGATACCACTACGTTACCGCCTGATAAAAAAAGGGTGGATACAATTTTATTGTTAGGCAATGTAATGGCAACATTAAGAGGAACTGACCCAAAAGACAAACGCATTTTTATCATCAGCGGTCATCTTGATAATATGCGTACAAGTGTAATGGACCGGATAAATGATGCACCCGGTGCAAATGATGACGGCAGTGGTACGGCGGCTGTTATGGAATGTGCAAGAATAATGAGTATGCATCCATTTCCGGCAACAATAATTTTTGTAGCGGTAAGTGGCGAGGAGCAGGGTTTGCTTGGTTCAACTTACATGAGCGAAAAAGCAAAAAAAGAAAACCGGAATATTGAAGCTGTTCTTAATAAAGATATTATGGGCAGCAATAACAGCAACGAAACAAATATTATTGATAATACAAAAGTGCGTGTATTTAGTGAAGGGTTGCCGGCGTATGAAACTGAAAAAAATGCTGCAAACATTCGTGCTCTTGGTTTGGAAAATGATGGCAAAGCTAGGCAGCTTGCCCGCTATGTAAAAGAAATTGGCGAACGCTATGTTGATAATCTACAGGTGGTTTTAGTGTACCGTAACGACAGGTTTTTGCGTGGCGGCGATCATACACCTTATGTGCAGCGTGGCTTTGCAGCGGTTCGCATTACAGAAATGAATGAAAATTATACACGCCAACACCAGGATGTGAGAGTTGAGAACGGCATTCAGTACGGCGATCTGCCTGAGCATATAGATTTTGAATACCTGCGAAAAAATACAGGACTTAATTTATGCAATCTCGCCAATCTTGCAAAGGCTCCTTCAATGCCCGACTCAGTAAAAATGGATGTAAAAAAATTAACCAACTCCACTTATTTATATTGGCAGGCGCCTGCAATTGGAAAAGTAAAAGGCTATTATATTTTAATGAGAGAAACAACAAGCCCTGTTTGGCAAAAGAAATTTTTTACTACTGCAACAGAAATGCGCTTACCTTATTCAAAAGACAATTATTTTTTTGCGGTACAATCCGTTAATGAAACAGGGAATGAAAGCTTGCCGGTAGTACCAGGAATTGGAAGATAATTGCGGTGGATTAATAAAATTTTATTTGCCAATTATTTTATGAGCAAAAATAATTGGCAAAATCAAAAAATTGTATTGCCGGCAAATTTATAGAAGGTTATTTTTCATCACCCAACCATAATTTAAAATCTCCTGATCGCTCAGTGCTCACAATGGTTTCATGCTTTGTTGGCGGATTAAGTTTTACCAACACCCTGCTTTTACTGTATGAAAACATTTCGCTTATGGCATGTATGGAAATAATAAATTGCCTGTTGATGCGAAAAAATATTTTTGGATCCAACATACTTTCAAGCGCATCTAAATTGTAATCAATTGTATAACGACGGCCTTCTTTGGTAGTTATAAAATTGATCTTATCTTCTGTATAAAAATAGGCAGCGTCTTCTATTTTAATTGTTTTTATATGCTCTCCGTATCGCACAATAAATCTTGTTTTATAATCTGTTTTCGGTTGATTAAATGCTTCCAGCAGTTTATTTATATCAAGTGATGAAGGTTCACTTCTGTTTAATTTTTTAAACTTATTTATTGCAGTTTGCAGATCATTTTTTTTAATTGGCTTTAGCAGGTAATCAATACTATTTACTTTAAAAGCATCAATGGCATATTGGTCATAAGCTGTAATAAAAATAACAGGGCATTGTATTTCAACATTTTTAAATATTTCAAAGCTTAATCCATCAGATAACTGGATATCCGAAAATATAAGATCGGGTAAAGAATTTTGTTTAAACCATGCAATAGCAGATTTAACGCCTACAATATTGTCAAGCACATTTGCATCAGGCAATAATTCAGTAAGCATCTTTTTCAACCTGTTTGCTGCAGGTTCTTCATCTTCGATAATTAAAATGTTTATCATAATTTTTGTTTTAAAAAGGGCAGTGAAACCAGGAAAAACTGATCATCATTTTTTATAATAACTTTTTGGTTACTCAGCAACGTATACCGGTTAATAATATTTTGCAAACCCATGCCTGCACCCGCTGTTTTAGATAATTTCTTATTGATATTATTACGCACAATTAATCTTTCGTTTTCCATAAACAGATCAATGGTAAGAATACTTTCTTTTGAAACGGCATTGTGTTTTATTGCATTTTCTGCAAGCAACTGCAGCGTTAGCGGAGGAATAAAATTTTGATTTTTTTCCTCTTCAGATAAATTAATAGTAAGACTAAGGCTGCTGCCAAAACGCTTTTGCTGAATAAAGAAATAAGTTTTCAGCAATTCTATTTCTTCTTTTACTGCAATTACATCTTTATCACGATAGTTAACAATATTTCTGAAAAAATCTGAGAGCTGTTCAACATATTGTACTGCCATTTTAGGATCATCTTCAATAATAGAAATGAGTGTATTAAAGCTATTAAAAAGAAAATGAGGGTTAACCTGGTTGCGCAACGTTTCAAATTGAAACTGTATTTTTTCCTGCTGCAGGTGTTCAACTTTTTTTACACTTTTTTCTCGTGCCTTCACATACCAATATATTAATACTACAGCAATTAATATACAGGGAATAATAAACCACCATGCTGTCCAAAAAGGTTTTTCAATTAGGAACTGGTAAGAAGTTTCTTTTGAATTATCAAACAATTGATTAATGGATGACCGCACACGAAAAGTATATTTTCCCGGGGGTAATTTAGGAAAAGTAATACTCCTGTCTTTTGTAGATACCCATTCATTAGTAAGCCCTTCTAATTTATATTGATAATTTACAGATTCAGGGTCTGTATAATAAATGCCGATGAAAGAGAATGAAAAGCTGTTTTGATCATAGGTAAAATTATGTTTTGTGTTGATGTCAACCGGCTCTAAAAATAATGCAGCGCCTTCCAAAATTGTTTGCGGCTGATGTACGGCATTTGATAACGCACGATAATAAAGAATGCCATCTAATGTACTTACCAGTACGCCATCTGAAGTATCCTGCGAAACAGTACCAAGGTCCTGAACATTAATTTCTTTTACACCCTGGCTGCCATTAATGTAAGATACCTGGCCGGTAGCAGGATCCAGTACATCAATGCCCCTTTTATAAACGATAAATATGTTACCTGATCTATCTGTTTTTACAGCAGATATATTTATATCACTTAAGCCATTTGCTGTTGAATAATTGGTGAATTTATTTCCATCAAATTTGTATACCCCTGCGCTGTGTGTACTAAACCAGATATTACCTTTTATATCTTCTGTAACAGAATATATCACTTCATCTTTTAAGCCGTTAGATTCGTTATAGTTTGTAAATTTTTCATTGTGCAAAACAGTTATCCCTTTACCATCTGTAGCAAACCAAATATTACCTTTACTATCTTTAAAAATGTAGTAAATGTAATTGCTGCCTATGTTGCTTATGTTTATAAAATTGCTGTAACTAAACTTATTTAATATAGATGCATCATAGCTGAGAGTGAATGCCCCGGCACCTTCCAGGCTGCTTACAAAAACAGTATTGCCGTTACCAGTTATTGACAATACGCTGCTTTTTTGGAGTAATTTATTCTCATCAACACTTCGGTATTTTCCTGTTTTTTCATCAAGCAAAAAAATGCCTTTGCCCATTGTTCCTATCCAGATACGGTTGTACATATCCTGGTACAAAGCTGTTATATCTGTTTTTACATCCAGTTCATTGATGCTGTATTTTTGTGGCTGCTTTGCTGTATCATTATCTAAATATTTTATTACTCCCTTTATAGTTCCCTGCCAAATATTATTTTTATTATCACATAAAATGGCATGCACATTTGAAAAATCTTTTTCTTTATAATTTACCAATAGTTTTAATTGATCGCCTGTAGTTTTTATCAATTCAGAATTATTGGCAAGCATCCAGATATTTCCTTCATTATCCTGTAAAAGATCGTTAATATTAAAAGACTGATCAGCTTCAATTTTTAAATTACTACTACCACCGGCAGTTGCAGATGTTTTAATTACACCATAATCTTCGGTAGCTATCCACAAATTATTTTGTGATTGTAATAATTTATTTACCTGCCCGTACTTCCATGATTGAAAGGCGGGTAATATTGTGAATTGCCTTGTAGTATTATTGTACAGGCATATTCCTTTATCCTGCATACCTATCCAAAAAGTATTATTGCCTGCCGGGATAATTGTTTTTACAAAATTATCAGGCAGCCCGTTTTTAGTGTTAATGTTTACTACCTTTTTCTGTGCCCCGGAAATTTTACAGATACTAATTCCCTGGTCAGAACCTGCAAGCACTTCGCCATTATCAGTTAAGGTTAAAGAATAAATACTCATTTCAGAAAGGCCATCAGTAGAATCAATATTGTATTGGTGTTTACCTGAGAAATAATAAATGCCTTCGCCATCTGTAGAATACCAAATGTTATTTTGATCATCCTGTAAAAATGCAGTGATAGGTTTTTTGGGTGTTCCTTCTTCAGGTATGAAAAATTTTAAATGATTATTAACCAGTTTTGCAATATCACCGGTTTGTAATCCTACCCATAACTGATTTTGCTTATCCTGGAAGACACTTGTAATGGCAGGGTTTTCAACAGGATTTTGAAAAGGTACTAAAGTAAATTTTATGCCATCAAACTTGTACAGCCCTTTTGATGTACCGGCATAAATATATCCCTGGTTATTTTTAAAGAGGGTTGAAATTTTTATAGGAATACCGCTTTCCGAAATTCTAAAGTGCCGGATGTCTTTTATTTGAGCAGGAAGTAAATTTGATAATACTAAAAACCCGGTGAGAAGCAAAAACTTTATTGGGCATAATCTCATTCAAAGGTATTTTATCTTTAGCGGACCTTTAATTCACTGTTTACTTCCACTTTAATTTCTGATGCAAGCTTTTCATGAACCACTTTAGGAATAGGAATATTATGATCCGCAAGTAAAACAGTAAAATTAGCTTTGATAAATATAAGACCATCTTTTATGGTCATATCACTTTTAATAATTCTTTCTTTTGGTACACCATGAACAGTTAATATTCCTTTTGCTCTTACAGTTAAAATATTATTTTTGGTAAAGTCTACATCTTCAATAATTTTTCCTGAGAAGGTGGCATCAGGATATTTATCAGTTTCCAGGTAATTTTCATTAAAATGATCTTTTTGAAAAGCACTATTAAACCCTTTGAAAGATCTTACTTTAATAGAGAAAGCAAATTGTTTTTTTTCTGTTTCTATCAATCCTTTTAAATCATTACTTTCTGCTTTTATCAATTCTAACGGAGCATCGGAACTGAAAGAAATATTGCCTTTGGTAATATTGAAAATACTAAGCGGTTCCTTAAATGAAGAGCCTAATAGTAAAATGAACGCAACGGTTATAAGAACCCGATTATACATGTGAATTATTGAAACGGTTATTACCATTCTTTGGTATGCTTTTTTACAACGTTAAATACACGGGAAATATTAAATCCAAAAAGGATATCTCCCTTTTGCCATGAACCTTTGTTACCTGTAATGAAATTACTTTCTGTCATAGAGGAGGAGTTGGTGATATGAAGTTGAAAAACATGACCACCTGTTTCTATATCAAAACCAAGTGAAAGCACATTTACTGTGCCCGGCACTTTAGTTGACGGAATTTGATAATAATATTCAGCATTAAAACTGGTGCGCTTACTTAATTTTTGTCTGCCTCCAATTCCAAAAGCATATACATCGTTAGGGCCTCTATCAACAGGATAATTGCGATGAACAAGAGTTGGCATAATTTGTAATGAAAGACCTTCCGTAAATTTTCTTCCGATAATAAGCTGGTGAGTAAAATTTACCCGACTGCTAAAAAATTTATAAAGAGAAGTATCTCTAAAACTAATAACACCGATGGTGGGAACATAGCTGAGTGTTATTGGCATCTTTCTTTTACCGGTAGATTGTCTTAATATTTTCAATTTAAAAAAAGCATCAAAAGTTTTATTGCTTGTACTTCTGCCAATACCAATCATTAATGTATGGGTTATTCCATAATCAAATCCAAGGCGCATGGTAGCATTATCAAGTCCAAAGAAATTGTAAGCTCCGCCGTTACTTCCGCCGATGGTTCCGAAGCGATGTGATATCTTAACATCCAAAACTCCGGGGGCAGTATTCTCAACTGAATGTCCATCTATTAATCTTGTAGTTTTAAATGTAGCTGTTGTATAATATGTCTTATTTATATCATTAGCCTTCAATTCATCTTCAAGCATTTTTGATATGTCAGTTGTATCCTGGGCGAAAGAAGAAGTTGCCATAAAAAAACTTGTAGTAATAATCAATAATTTTTTTCTCATATTCATATTTTATCCTTTTTTAAAAGGTTCGTATTTACAATCAACAGTTATAGTAATAGTTTCAGCAATATTATTTACAACTGTTGAAGGAATTTTAATGTTATACTCTTTTACCTTAATGTTGAATTTTGAATTGGCGTTGATCTTACCCTCCGATAGGCTTACAGTTGCCGGCACTTCTATGTTTTTGGTAACTCCGTGAATGGTAAGATCTCCCTTTATAGTTACGGTGTAAGCACCATCTTTATAAAAATTTACTTTACTCAAATCAGTTATTGTTCCTTTAAAATTTGCTTTGGGAAAGGTATTACTTTCCATATAGTTTTCATTAAAGTGTTCTTCCATTAATGCCTTTTTAAATTTAAAACTTTTGATAAGTGTAACAAAAGCCACTTCACCTTTTTTTATATCTAAAAAACTGGTTACTTCATTGTTATTGGCTTCAATGTTTTCAACAGGGGCTTTAGAAAAGAATATTACTCTTCCGCTTCGTGTGATATAGGTTTGTGCAGATGCACTGAGTGTAACAAGAAATCCAATGAATACCGGCAGAATACGTTTTTTCATAATAATTTTTTAGGTAGTTTTTTTAGGTTGAATTTAATTATTAGGTGCGCCTGCGGCAACCCACTTTCTTATTTTAGCAATATTGCAATCACTTAATTTATTTTCATTTTTAGGCATAGGGATAAAGCCGGGACTGTGGTTAACGCTGCCAAATAATTTTCCAGTCTGCAATTTTACATTCGGATACGTTTCCAGATTAACACCTAACGGTGCATTAGCGCCTGAATGACATCCCACGCAATATGCAGTAAGCACAGGGTTTACAGATGCACTGTAGGTAACAATTGTTGTATCGCACCCCGTACCCGGATTTAAAATATCTTTATTATCATAATAACATCCCTGCATAAACACGATAAATAGTAATAGTATAATTCCCGGGTACTTCATTATTTGAATTCTTATTATTTTTTTTATTAATTATTCTGTGATCCTGCCTGAACCCATTTTCTTATTTGCGCAATTTCACAATCAGATAATTTGCCTAAACCTTTTGGCATTTGATTATAT
Organism: Chitinophagales bacterium; assembly: GCA_025353485.1. Lineage (GTDB taxonomy): Bacteria > Bacteroidota > Bacteroidia > Chitinophagales > Chitinophagaceae > Ginsengibacter. The sequence continues at coordinate 18,715 of JANXQO010000035.1, read as the reverse complement.
CCTGATCCCGGAGTTATTACTCCCACGAGAAATCCGTTTTGGGCAGACGGCAGCACATTTGCATACGTTGTAAGATCAATACCACTTGGATTTGTACCCGGATTTGTACCCGTATGACAACCTGTACAATGGTTTTGTAAAATGGGAAGAATGTTTGCTGCAAATTTGAATTGACCTGAGTCGCATGACACTACACAATTGGTTGTGTTTTTTGCACCTTCATTTATCCATCTTGCTATAAGATTTTTTTGTGCCGTAGTAAGATCAGGATTTGGCAATGGCGGCATTTTTTTGCTTCCTGTTTCAAAAAGAATTTTATACAATTCACTGCCGGATGGATCGCCGGGTTTTATATTGTTGTTGTTAACCTTACCCTCTTTTTTAAACAAACTATCATACGCATTTAAAACATATCCACCCTTGTGTGAGGCTGCATCATGGCAGCCGGATTTTGCACAATTTGATTGAAATATTGGAAGCACTTCAGACTGGAAACATATAGCAGTGCTGCCAGTTCCCCCGCCGGTACCTCCACCTCCGGTAGCGCCACCGCCTCCCGGAATGGGAATGACTATGGGATCAGGCGGTGTATGTTTACATGCATACAATGCAATAGAAATAATAACCGATGCTACTATAAGCAATTTGTTCATCCTAATTATTTTACAGGTTTACAGCGATTAACAATTACATCCATATTATAACCATCACAAAATCCTCTCACAGTAATGTTATCGCCAACTTTTGCATTTTTTATTTCTTCTCCTTTGTCCATTATACATTTTACACCAAACATTTCGTCTGCTGTTTTTAAAGTATAAAAGGTTTCTCCATCTTCGTTTTTCCCCATCTCATTTATTTCTCCTGTTATTTCTACTTTTTTGTTACCTAATTTTTCAGGCACATATTTTTTTTGGGCACTAACTTCATTAGAACTAAAATCATTGAATAATTGTATGGCAGTAACTTTGATGGCGTCTCCCTCTAAAGGATCTTTAAAAGGTTTGTTCCACATTCTGTAACCAACAAGGCCAGCCACTCCTAAAATAATAAGGAAAAATATTAGTACGACGGATCTTTTGCTCATAATTGTTGATACAATAAAACTATTTTAAATGCAAGCGGCAACAGCGGCAAATTACCCGAACAGGAATAAAGAACGGTTGAGTGGGAATAAAGGTTGCTTATAAAAAACTTTTATTTATTCATTACATAATTTTCTACTGGCATCCTGTTTGAAATACTTCTTGCCAAAGTGATTTCATCCGCATACTCAAGTTCTCCGCCAAATGCAATGCCACGGGCTATGGTAGTAATTTTAACAGTGAGATCTTTTAATTTTTTACCAATATAATAGATGGTAGTGTCGCCCTGTATGTTAGGGCTTAATGCAAAAATTATCTCTTCGCATTGTTCATTTTTTACCCGTTCTATTAAGGTACCTATCTGCAATTGATCAGGGCTAATGCCATCTAATGGAGATATTATTCCTCCCAAAACATGGTACAATCCATTGTATTGCTGTGTACTTTCTATGGCTATAACATCACGAATATTTTCCACTACACAGATCATTTCCTGCCTGCGTAAATTGTTTGCGCAGATGTTACATAATTCCTTATCAGCAATGTTGTGACATCGTGAACAAAACTTAATTTCTTCCCTCATCTTTTGAATGGTATCGCTGAAATTTTTTACTTCGGGAATATCTTTTTTTATCAAATGTAAAACCAGTCGTAACGCTGTTTTTTTACCAATGCCGGGCAGTCTTGCAAATTCGTTTACGGCATTTTCTAAAAGAGAAGAAGAGAAGATCATGGGGTAAAGATAAGAAGAACTAAAGCCTCACCCTCCATCCCCCTCTCCTGCAGAGAGGGAGCGGTACTTCATCAGAATAATGATCTGCAAATGTTCCCCATCAGCCTTATATCTTTATTCAAAAAATGGTTAAAATGTTTAAGTGCATTGCAAGGCATAATTTGGAAAATATGATGTTAGGTAATGCAGAATAGTGCTTCTTCTTCTCTGCATAAAGAGAGAAGGACAGTGGTGAGTTAATTATTTTGGCAGTTCAATATTATCAATATCTTTTTCAAAATTTTCTCTTAAAGATAATTTTTGCGATATGCTGTAAACTTTTTCGGGCTGTATTTTTTTAACAAAATTTCCGGTGTCCCATATTCCATTCCTGTTATCATCATACAATATCCTAAGTTCATATTCGCCGGGGTTAAAGAGCTGCGCATTCCACGTATCAGAGGTAAGTGGGTAAGCATTTACCACTTCATTATTTTGCACAAACTGCAGCACGGGGTTTTTAGTTTTATCAAAATTTGTAAATTTAAGTTTGACAATAGCATAATCAGTTTCACCTTTTGTTTTAAAACGGAGCGTATCCGATTTGGCTAATGAAAGGCCCGTGCTGTCAGTAGCAAAATCTTTTAAGATCACAAGTTTATAAGAAGCATCCTGAATCCATTTGGTTTTTATTAAAAGATTTTTATTTGTGCTGTCAGTAGTTACTGAAAAATCTTTAATGATATTATTCAAAGTATCGGTGAGAATTATTTTTTGTTTATCAGGGTTTTTAAGTGGCTTATTAAATTCTATAGCAAGATCAGTAAACACATCCTGTTTTTGCGTGGTGATCTTAGTAGTATATTTTAATTTTTTTTCTGCCGGTGCTGTAACTTTGGGTTTCTCTTTTTGTTCTGCGTATGCATATAAAAAAACCGGGGTAGTGTTACTGCTTACTGTTACAGCGCTATTAGCAAAAGCAAACATCTCTAATTTACTGTTGTACGTTCTGCTCCCATCGCCATCTTTTAAAGCATATACTTTATATTCTCCGGCTGAAAGGTTCTCGAAAGAAAAATTTCCTGCGCCATCAAGCCGGGCAATATATTTTGGTTTTAATTTAATAACTGCCGTATCATCTAAATTTTTATAAAGCAAAACTATTAATGTACTGTCAATTTTCCCCGTTTCAGCTTCCTGAACTTTTCCTGAAAAACTTAATGAGTCAATGGTAGAACCGGTTGAAAAAACATATCTGAAATCTTTAATAATATTATTTTCATTTATGTCGCGGATCGAATTTCCAAGGTTGATTGTATAGGTAGTATTAGGCTCTAAAGTATCCCGCAGCCTGATGGTCACACTTCTTAGTTTATAATCTATGTAAGGATTATTTTTTGGCGTTGGAGACACTAATAAATTTTGCTGCAGTTCCTGTATCTGCACATATTCATCAAAATATAAATTGATGCGGTTGCCGGTAAAATTTGTAGCGGGCTTTTTTGGGGTGGTACTTATAAGCACGGGTGGTAACGTATCTCTTGGGCCACCGGTTGGCGCAATTATTTGGGCACAGCCACTTGTCAGAACCACGATTTTTGGGATTACCAGGATTAGCAGGAAAAAATACAGCATCTTTTTCATCAATGAATAATTATTGTATCGGTGCAAACATAAATTCTTTATCCATTCTTATTTCCCAATAATCTATTAAATCCCATAAATTGTGGTTCAGGCTTCTTCTTCTGACATTTCATGCAATGCAACTTCAAGTTTATTTTCTTTTACAAAATTGCACCAGTGGCAATCTTCTTTACCGCAGCCTGTATAAAAATCACGGCTCTTAATTTTTTGCCAAACGGTAATTACCTGTTGCATTACCGTTTCAATATCCTCAGGCAGAATTATCACTTTAATTTTTTTAAACTCTTTCTTTTTGTCTGGCTCAACAAAATCAAATTCAGTGCTTAATACTTTCCATTCTTTTTTATCGTAGTTATCAATTAATATTTTATAGAATACTGCCTGCCGCCAGTAATCACCCCCATTGGGGTGTTTATCATTTGGCACCGATAATTTATCGGCTGTGTATTGGCTGGTAACATCTCCCGTTTTATAATCAACAACATTTACTTCTTTGCCGGTAAATTCCATCTTGTCAATTTTACCTTTTAATGGAACACCATTTACAACAACATTTTTTATTGTTCGCTCTACGGCAACAATTTTATTCCATGTGTGTATATATTTATCATAGTAATTGCTTAATACTTCCTCTCCATATTCCATTCTTCGTGCAAATGCTTCCCTGGTAAAGTTTTCACGATGACGGCTCATGTACCATTTAAAATCTTCTATCAATAATTCTTTGGTATGAAACTGCTGCTTTTCGTGTTGCTGCATTTTTTCAAAAAGCTTTTGAACAGCAAAATGTATGGCGCTTCCAAACTCAGTATTCTCAGATTTACCTGAAGGAATACGCAAAAGATTTTTAAAATAAAACTCAAGCGGACACTTTAAATAATTATTGAGTGCTGTAACATTCATCACATATTTTTCCAACAGGGCTGATATAAAATCTTCCTCAGATTTTTCAATTTCAGGAGCAAGGCTGGTAAAGTTTAACACTTCAAAATCCATCATCTCACTATCAGCCAGCTCTATTCTGTCAATCGGCAACTCATGCGTTTGCAAAATTTCTGCAATAAACATGGAAGGTTCTAATTCTTTACCATCCGCTTTATATTTTACATACGATATCTGTAAATGTTTTTCAGCTCTTGTAAGAGCAACATAAAATAATCTGCGAAGTTCTTCATCATCATTTGCTGCGGGCAGCGATGAGAAAACGGTATCAGGAAATTTAAATCCACCTGAAGGTTTTCTTTTCTTTTCCCATAAAGAAGCATTTATACCGGTAACAAACACATGTTCAAACTCCAAACCTTTGGAGCCATGTGCTGTCAGCAGGTTTACGCCTTTATCACTGCCTGAGACCTGTATCATAGAAAGCGGAAGGTCTTCTTTTTCCATAAGATCAATTATAGAAATTAATCCTTGCAAACTCAATAATGGATTGCGTGCCGTTTCTTCTTTTATAAAATCGAATAAAGCCGTAAGCAATTGCATCAGCTTTATTTTTTCATCACTCTTCATTATGTAACTGAGTACACCGGCGTTGCAAATGATGTTTTCAAAAAGTTGCTGTAAGGGAAGATTGGAAACATCAGCAATTAAATTTTCAATTATTTTGCTAACACTTTTTAATTCATGGGGTAGGCTTTTATCAAAAAGATTTTGAGGAGGCTTGTTGGCCTTATCATACAATAATTTTCTTATGGAAGAAAGTTCACCGGAGTGTTTTTTATTATTTGTTTCTACAGTAAGTTTTGCAATTTCAATGGGAGGGATTTTATAAAAATCAAAATGCAATATTTCAAAAAGCATTTCGTCGCCACCATAAGGAATATCATGCTCTGCAGCAAGATACCTTAGCAACTGGATTATTTTTTTTGCAAATGGATGCTGTATGATATTGATACTTCGCTTTGAAAAAACAGGAATATCTTTTAACCGGAAATATTTTATAAGATCTTCACCATATTTATTTTCTTTAAAGATAACAGCAATTCTTCCCGGCTCAATGCCTTGCTGCACCAGGGTTTGCACTTTGCCGGTGATATCTGCCATTTCATCTTTGGCAGTTTTATATTCAACAATTGTTGGGTTATGCAACAGCTTCATTAATTCTTCTTTTGAAGAAATAAGATTCTTGGTAAGGCCTTCAAACTTATTAATGAGCCTTTCATTATTTCTTTCGATAAGTGTTTTTGAAATATCTAAAATACCCTGAGTGGAACGATAATTATTGGTGAGTACAATTTTTAAAAGATCAGCGTATCCATTGGCAAAACTTTCCATGTTCTCAATGTTAGCCCCCTGGAAACGAAAAATACTTTGGTCATCATCACCTACAACAAACACATTTGGGTTCTCCCAGTAACTTACCAAAAGTTCAACAATTTTATTTTGTGTTCCGCTCGTATCCTGGTATTCATCAACCAAAATATATTGATATTTTTCCTGGTAGTTGGCAAGAAGGTTTTTATTTTCTTCAAAAGCTTTTATAACCCAGTTTATCATATCATCAAAATCATACAGATCTTTTTGCCGCATCATATCCTTGAAATGCTGAAACTCATTTACTGCCGCACAAAGTTTTTCCATTCTTAATTTCTCGTCTTCGTATGCCGGTTTGTAATCTCCTTTTTCCCATTGGCCCTTTCTTGAATTTTTGTATTTAAAATTTTCATCCGTTTTTATTCTTTCTAAATACACATCAATTCTTTGCTGCAAAAACTCCTGATTCCATCCTTCTCTTTTCATTGCTGAAAATAAATTTTGCAGGTTTTTTATTTCATAGTAAACATCTCCGCGGTATCTTTTAAGCAAATGATTTTTAGGGAAGCTATCAATAAGTTCTTTAAACAATTCGATCTTCTGCAGCTCTGAAACCGGGTTCAGGGATGACTTTTCGAACATTGATAAATTTTCCTGGATAATATCATTGCAAAAAGAATGGAAAGTGTAAATGTTCACTTTGTAAGCATCAGCGCCGATAAATTGCAGCAGCCTTCTTCGCATGGCAATAGCGCCGGCATCGGTGTAAGTAAGGCATAAAATATTTTGGGGGGATGCATCTGTCTCTAATAATATTTTTCCAATTCTTGCCGCAAGGATCTGTGTTTTGCCCGTACCCGGCCCGGCAATAACCATCACCGGGCCTTCAATAGTGTCAACAGCTTTTCTTTGTTCTGAATTTAGTTTTTGGTATTCTTCAGTAAATTTCTTTTGCAGATTGTCTCTGTAATTATACATGTTTTTCAAAGTTAAGCAGCCCTCTCCAAATTCCGAAATTTCGGCACTATCTCTCCCCTAAAAGGGGAGGCTTTTTAGAACTTATTTGTAGAAATGATGTTTACTTTTAATGAATGAGTAAAGTTTACAGTTTAAAAAAAATACAACATCTTCCAATATCATTTACTAAAGCATGGAATTTTTTTTCTTCTCCCGCAAACCTTGCCACACTTACTCCCGATCATTTAGGTTTAAAATAATTTCCCTTTATCCTAGTGAAAAAATGTATCCCGGTCAAATAATTGAATACACTGTAAAACCATTTTTAGGAATACCACTTTACTGGATGACGGAAATAACACATGTAGAAGATCAAAAATTCTTTATAGATAATCAGCGGTATGGCCTCTATTCAATGTGGCATCACCAGCACCATTTTAAAGAAGTTGAAAATGGTGTTGAGATAACCGATATCATTCACTACAAATTGCCACTTTGGTTTTTGGGAGATATTGCAAATACTCTTTTTGTAAAAAACCAGCTTACTAAATATTTGATTACCGTTTTAAAAAAGCCGAAGAATTATTTGGGGTAAGTAAATGAAGTATGTAGAGTTTATAAAGTATATAAGTAAAGCCTGATTTACTACTCCGCTATTTTATTTACTTATTACTTTATATACTTTCTTCACTCAACTATCCCGGCATCCTTGTAATATATTTTTCCATTTGCTTTATCTGATCAACTATCTGCGGAGTAGTTGGTTTAAGCTTTTTTACTTTTCTAAAGTACTCTTTAGCTGCACGGAATTCTCTTTTGTTTATCATTATTGAAGAAAGCTGTAACCAGGCAGCAGCCTCGTTTTCCTTATCAGGTAAACCGGAACGTATTGCCTGTCTTATATATTTTTCCGCCTCTTTAATATTTCCTTTTTGCATGGAAAGCATACCAAGTTGCAAATGATTTGCACCTTCGGCTTCTTTCATCGGGCTCCCTAAGGAAAGGCTTTTTTTCATGTGCGTTTCTGCTGATACATAATCCTGTTTTACCATAGCAAGATTTCCTTTGATGGTAAAATAAACCGAGCGGACAGGTTTAATCAAAAGGTTGGGGAACCAAATTGACCTGATAACTTTTTCAGCCCCTTCCATATCGCCTGATTCCATATAACCCTGTATCAACCGCATGGGACCAAATAAAAAATGACCAACAATAAAAACCACTGCAATCAAATACAAAATAAAGGATGGCCAAAAGCTTGTTTCTATATTTACCCCAATGGCAGCAATTAATAATATACCTCCCAGCAATAAGCGGTATTTAATAATAAAATTCAAAAACTTCATGATAAAAAAATTAGGAGTGCAAAGATACAATTAGCAAACAGATTAAACAGACAATGAATGGCAGAATCCTTTATTTTTGCAGTCCTCAAAACCGGTCCCGTAGTTCAATGGATAGAATAGAAGTTTCCTAAACTTTAGATGCAAGTTCGATTCTTGCCGGGACTACCAAATGAAAATTTATTGATTTGTGGAAGTGACTGAATAATTTCTGAAGTGAGTAAATGAAAACCTCTTTTCCTTTATTGTTTATTTTTGATAAGTTTAAAAAGAATTATTCCAACATTGGCACTTCAATAGCCAATAAATCAGCATCAGCATTTATTTTTATTTCAAATTCATCGGCATCAGAAATTTCCATTGCATCTCTTTTATGTAAGGTCTCTCCGTTTACTTCTGCTTCTCCTTCAATTAAAAAAAGATAAACACCATTGCCGCTGAATTTATTTTTATAAATAATTACCACATCTTTTTCAATATGTGCTAAAGAAAATACTGCATCCTGGTTTATCCATACGCTGCTGTCATTTTCATCGGGACTAACCACTACCTGCCATTTATTTTTTCTGTCTGCGACAGAAAAAGTTTTTTGTTCGTAGCGTGGTTTTATATTTTGCTCTTTCGGCATAATCCATATCTGTAAAAAATTTACTTCTTCTGTTTTAGATGCATTAAATTCACTATGCTTTATTCCTGTACCGGCGCTCATTATCTGCACGTCGCCTGTTTTTATTATCCCATCAGTTCCTGTACTGTCTTTATGAGCAAGCGAACCTTTTAAGGGAATAGAAACGATTTCCATGTTATCGTGAGGGTGTGCTCCAAAGCCTTTACCACCTGTAACTACATCATCATTTAATACACGCAATGCGCCAAAGTTCATTTTAGCTGCATCGTACCATTGCCCAAAACTAAATGAGTGATTGCTGTTAAGCCATCCAAAATTTGCATTGCCTCTTTCGGATGCTTTTTGAATTTTTGTTTTCATAAAAATGATTTTTAAAAGACCTTGAAGGTTTTTTGAAAACCTTCAAGGTCTAATCGCCATTATTACGATCAGGTTGTTTACAGCGCCCCGACCGGTTCTTCCTCCCTGTTTTCATTATACTCTACAATAAAATTATTTCTTCCTTCACCGGTTAAAATGAAAATGTATTTTCCCTGTATCAGTTCCAGCATATTTAAAAAAAGAAAAATGGCGTGAATTTTATTTTCACAAACGTCAAATATTTTTTCAAAAGAAAGCGAACGTTCTTTTTTAACCAACTCCAGCATATACTCTCTGCTGCCTTCCATGGTATAATTGTATTGAACAACGGTATGTACAGGCTGGTGTCTTTTTTCATGAAGACGTTGGGCAACTCTTTCAAAAGCCTTCATCAGCTTAAATAAAGTCACCGTTTGTATCTCAGTTCCTTCGCCGGATTCTTCTCCAATTTTTGCCAACTCATTTTGCAGGTTACCCCGCTTTACCATCATCATTCGTAATGCTTCCATCTGCTGCATTTCCAGGGCAGCCTGTTTAAACTTTTTATACTCCAGAATTTTGTCTATCAATTCCTGCCGCGGATCAATTTCGTTCCCTTCCTGGTCAAGTTCTTTTCTTGGCAAAAGCATCTTTGCTTTAATGCGCATTAAGGTGCTTATAAATAAAATAAATTCGCTGCCAAGATCAATGTTTAGTTTTTCGCTGGTGCGGATAAATTCCAAAAATTCATTGGTAATTTTTGTGATGGGGATATTATAGATATCCAGTTCATCCCTTTCAATAAAAAATAAAAGCAGATCGAAGGGGCCTTCAAATTCAGGTAATTTTATTTGATACGTTTCTGTGTTCACAAGTTCAATTTAAATAAAATCCCGGTGAAACCACCGGGATACAAAAATATAAAATGCCATCTACCAAAAAGAAATTATTTTGTTTAGGGGCTAAAGCCCTTTGCAGCACTGCATTTCATTAACCCCGGCTTTAAAGCCGGGATTATAAATGTAAACCCTTTCCTGTTGGGCTTTAGCCCATATTAATTAAGAGAATCTCTAATAACAGTAAGTTTAAACTTTCCAAAAGTTTAAATTACGCATTGGCGTTAGTTTATAATTACCAACTTTTGGAAAGTTCAGTAATGGAGATGCCTTAAATAATAGTAATGATTATTTTTTTAAAGAATCTCTTATTTCCATCAATAAAACCTCTGTGGTGGTTGGTGGTACTGTAATGGCTTCTTCTTTCTTTTTCATCCTGTTAAGTGCTTTAATAATTAAAAACATTAAAAAAGCAACAATAACAAAATTAATAATGGCGGTTATAAAGTCACCCCATTTAATTGCCACGGCTTCGGTAATGATTTTGCCGGAGGCATCCATGACTGCATCTTTTATAACATACATTTTCTTTGAAAGATCAGCACCCCCAAGCAAACCGATTAAAGGAGATATTATTCCTTCAGTAAAAGAGGTAACCACCTTTGCAAAGGCAGCGCCCATAACAAATGCCACAGCAATATCAACAAGATTGCCTTTCATGGCAAAGTCTTTAAATTCTCTAATAAATGCCATAAGTGTAAGGTTTAGTTGGTAAAAAAAGTTGGTTATGATTGTATACTTTAGAAATTATGAGCTTTTTGGTTTTATACCAGGATATTGCATATCTAAATTTTTCAATGTATCATATATTTTCTCAGCTATTAAATATTCTTTATACCAGTTTTGATCGCTGGGTATAATATTCCATTTGGGTTGATTACAAATTGTAAAGGCGTCTTCATACATTGCCATGTATAGGTCCCAAAGCTTTGCTTCTGCAAAATCATTTTCATTATACTTCCACATTTTAGCAGGATCTTTCAGTCGTTCCCCGAGCCTTGACTGTTGTTCTTCAGGTGAAACATGAAGATAAAATTTAAGAATGTGCGTATTGTTATGCTGAGTAAGTAATTCTTCCCAATCATTAATTGCTTTCATTCTCTTTTTTGCATCATCATCATTACACCATTTATGTACACGGGTAATTAAAATATCTTCATAATGGCTGCGGTTAAAAATTTGTATCATTCCTTTGGCTGGTGCATGCTGATGGATCCTCCATAAAAAATCATGACTTAATTCTTCAGGGTTAGGGGCTTTATAACTTTTTACAGTAACACCCTGTGGATTTAATGCTCCAAAAACATTTCTGATAACACCATCTTTTCCGCTGGCATCCAGGCCTTGTATTACAACTAAAATTGAGTGCTTATTTTCTGCGTAGAAAAGGTTTTGAAGTTCATTTATATCTTCAAGTAATTGAGCTGTTTTGTTTTTTGTATCTTTTTTATCCAGATCTTTATCAGCCCTCGTACTTATTTTGCTAAGTTTTATCTCTCCCATATTAATTATTTAAAGAGTTTCAGAAATTGCAGAAGTTAAAAAGTTTATTCTTGAATATTTAAAAATAGCGTAAAAGTTTAATGTTTCAATAGCACGCAAAAACTTCCCGAACCCTTAGGAACTTCTTAAACTTCTTAAACCTTTTAAACCGAATTATCCTTTTTCAATGATAAGCAATTCTCTGCGTAATTGCTTTGCAGTTTTTGTACTACCATCATGGCTCCAGCCGGGCGGCATAACGAGGTATTTTAATTTAGCAAGAAAGGGTATTTTTTTCCTGAGATCGAAGCTAAGATTTTGCCATTCATGAAAAATAATTTTTGCAGGATGATTAGGATTTTCTAATGGTTTTGTAAGTCCATACTTTATCGGGTCTTCTTTTAATTCTTTCTGAAAAGTGCCAAACAGCCGATCCCAAATGATAAGCACCATCCCCATATTTTTATCAAGATAACGGATGTTACTTGCATGATGTACACGGTGATGTGAGGGGCTCACAAAGATCGCCTCAAACCAGCGGGGCATTTTATCAATATATTTAGTATGTACCAGTATCCCATAAATCTGGGTAAGAGAATACATAAAAACAATATCAATAGGCCTGAATCCTAAAAAGGCAATTGGAATAAAATATACAAACCTGTACAAAGGTTGTAATACAGAAGAACGAAATCCTGTGGTTAAATTAAATTCTTCAGAAGAATGATGTGTAACATGAACAGCCCAAAAAAATCTGCAATAATGATCAACACGATGTTCAATATAAAAAATCAAGTCTTCCAGTATGAATAGCAAACCCCAGTATAACACAGGGTTGAAAGAAAGATCAACGAAATGAAAATTAAAAAACCAAAGTAATATAACAAGATATACTGCTCTAAATAAAAGATCAATTCCTCCGTTTACCAGGCACAGGTAAACATTCATCAACGTATCTTTTAGTTTGTAATATTTTTTTAAATGGAGATGACTTAACAATATTTCAATAGCTATCACCAAAAAATAAAGTGGTGTGGAAATTAGTATGAGTAATTGTTCTTTCAGCATAAGAAATATTTATACTGACATTATTTCTTTTTCTTTTGCAGCTAAATGTTTTTCAACAAGAGAGATATACCTATCGGTTATTTCCTGCATCTCTGTTTCAGCATCCTTTGCCTGGTCTTCGCTTAGCCCATCCTTCTGGAGCTTTTTTATTTGTTCTATGGCTTCACGGCGTATACTTCTAACGGCAACTTTTGCCTGTTCACCTTCACCATTACTTCTTTTTACCATTTCTCTTCTTCTTTCTTCGGTAAGGGGGGGCAAAAACAATCGGATAATATTTCCGTCATTTTGAGGATTGATACCAATGTTAGCTGCGATGATCGCTCTTTCTATGGGTTGCAGCATATTTTTTTCCCATGGCTGAATAGAAATTGTTCTTGCATCCATTGCACTGATATTACTTACCTGATTTATTTGTGTGGGATTGCCATAATAATCTACAACAATACCATCAACCATCGCAGGATTAGCTTTGCCGGCACGTATTTTAACCAATTCGGCTTCCAAATGGGTTATAGCTTTTGTCATAGAATCTTTACCTTCCTCTAATATAAATGATAGATCATCTGTCATGTCTCAATAATTAAGCGGATAATTACAATTGATACCGTAAACAGGCAGTGTTGTAAAATGAATTACAAATTTAGCAAAAAGAGGATGATTAAAAAGTTAAACCAATCGTTAGTCTTGGTCAACTGTTTCTTTTACAAGAGTAAGAACTTTATGAGATTTGATGATCTCTCCCTGATGTTCTCTTGCTTCTGAATTAATATACTTGTGTTTGGAACGGCTATAATAGATAACTGTTATAAATAAAAAAGCAGCAGTAGCTAATGCGCCCATTACCATTGTGGTACCCTGGGAGCGGAGAAAGTATGCCAATCCAATAAAAACGATATTGGCTGAAACGCAAATCAATGAGATTATCCTTTGTGAAAGGCCAAGATCAAGTAAAAAATGATGTATATGATTTCTATCAGGGCTAAATGGTGAACGCCTGTTAAATATGCGAAGACTAAATACACGAAGGGTATCAAATAAAGGAACTATTAAGATAGCAAATGCAATAGCCGGTGCAGAAAGTAAGGGGAGACTTGCATCTTGATTAGCAGCTACGGAAATAAATTTTATCGCAAAAATTGAGTTCAACAACCCTATTAATAAAGACCCTGTATCACCCATAAATATTTTTGCCGGCGAAAAATTATAAATAAGAAATGCAATAAGACTGCCTGCCAATGAAAGCGCCATAACGGAATACATTAGTTCTCCTGTAACAAAAAAGTAAACGCCAAACACCAAAGAGGTTAATAACCCAAGGCTACCTGCCAATCCATCCACTCCATCAATAAGATTGAAAGAGTTTGTTACAACTATTATTGTAAAAGCAGTAAGTATATAACTGGTTATATGGGGTATTTCATATATTCCTAAAAAGCCTTGTAAATTATTTATCTGGATTCCACCAAACTTAATAATGATACCTGCGGCAATTAATTGTCCCATAAATTTTTTGGTAGGGGATAACAGCAATATATCGTCCTTAATTCCCAGGAAGAAAATAACCATAGCAGCTGCCAAAAAATATTGTAGTTCATTTGCCATATGTACGGGTACACCCATTAATGTGGCAATGATAAATCCTGCGAATATGCCAAGACCGCCAAGTGTAGGAATTACAGATTTATGAACCTTACGTTCATCAGGTTCGTCAAACAATTTTTTATCCTTAGCAACCTTAATTATTGGAGGAATTGCAAAATAGGTAATTAGAAATGCAAGTGCCGTACTTAGTAAAATATTATGCATGCTTCATTATTGTAATAAGCAAAAACTAATTAAGTATAAACCTTTGTTGAAGTCAATAGCTGCATTTAGACCCATCTGAAAGAGAATATGCTGCTTATACTTTTAGGGTGTTTTCAAAATATATTTAAGCCGTAAAAATAACCAATCAAAAACAATAAACGAATCAAATTATAATTTATTTCAATTTATATGCCGAAAATTGAATTTGTACTATTACGGGTTTTAATGTAGGTTCGCTTCCTGTTATAAATTACAATGAAAGATTTAAAAGCAATAGCGGTACAAATAAGAAGAGATATTGTACGGATGGTGCATGAAGTGCAAAGCGGTCATCCGGGTGGGTCTTTAGGTTGCACAGAGTTTTTTACTGCCTTGTATTTTGAAATAATGAACAGAAAGCCTGGCTTTGATATGGATGGCCCGGGAGAAGATATTTTCTTTTTATCCAACGGTCATATTTCACCTGTTTGGTATAGCACATTATCCCGGGCAGGCTATTTTCCTTTAGAAGAATTAAAAACTTTTAGAAAAATTAGTTCCCGCCTGCAGGGCCATCCTACTACGCACGAAGGTTTGCCGGGCATAAGGGTCGCTTCCGGCTCATTGGGACAGGGAATGAGTGTGGCTATTGGCGCAGCATTATCAAAAAAAATAAATAAGGATAACCACATTGTTTATTCATTACATGGAGATGGTGAATTAGATGAAGGACAAAACTGGGAAGCGATAATGTTTGCTGCACATCATAAAGTAGATAATTTAATTTCTACAGTAGACTGGAATGGACAACAGATTGATGGCACTACACAAAAAGTAATGTCCACAGATAGCCTGAGAGCCAAATTTGAAGCCTTTAACTGGCATGTACTGGAAATGGATGGCAATGATATGGATGCAGTAATTGCCGGGTTGCATAATGCAAGATCTTTTGTTGGGAAAGGAAAGCCGATAGTAATTTTAATGAGCACTATAATGGGCTACGGTGTTGATTTTATGGCCGGCAATTATGAATGGCATGGCATTGCGCCAAATGATGAGCAATTAGCAAGTGCATTGGCACAGTTACCCAGTACTTTGGGAGATTACTAAATGGTTAATCAGTTAATTGGTTAATTGGTTTATTTGTGGTTAATAAATTTTAAACTTTTTTTATGGAATATACGCTTGAGAAATTAGAGGTTTACAATCTTGCTGAAGATTTTTCTGATAAAATTTGGAATATTGTAATTAGCTGGAATTTTTTTGAGAAAGATACTATTGGAAAGCAAATGGTAAGAGCCGCTGATTCTATCTCAGCTAACATTGCCGAAGGTTATGGCAGATATTTTTATAAAGAAAGTAAACAATTTTATTTTTATTCAAGAGGCTCAATTCAGGAAACGAAAGCGTGGCTGTCAAAATGTAAAAGAAGAACAATAATTCCTTCATCCGATTGTGATACATTAATCGCATCTACAGAGCGAATCTTAGTAATGCTAAATGCATTTATCAAATTTGTAGCACGTTCACAAAAAATTAAAATAAAAGAATAGCGCAACCAATTAACTAATTAACTGATAAACCAATTAACCGATCAACTCCTCAATTCAAACGTTTGATGCGCCGCTTTATTTGCCGGAAACCATGCAGCGATAAAAGCTATTATTAATGCAGTTGAAGCTACCAGTAAAAAATCTGCAGCAATAATTTTTACCGGAAAATAATCTATAAGAAAAGAATTTCCTGAAAGTTTTACAATTTTAAATTTTGATTGCAGTGCACAAATAATTGTGGCAAGTAATAATCCCAGGGCCGCACCTGAAATGGCTAATATCAATCCCTCACTTAAAAATATTTTTAATATCAAACTTTTATCAGCACCCAACGATTGCAGTACACTTATATCTTTTCTTTTTTCCAACACTAACATGGTAAGGGCACTTATCATGTTGAATGCGGCGATAATAAGAATAAGTGTAAGCACTGCATAAATAGCCCACTTCTCCACTTTCATTGATGTGTATAAGCTTGTATTTTGCTGGTACTTTGTTTGAACTTTGTAATTTTCTCCTAGCATTTTTTGTAAAGCAATAGTTATGTCATCAGTTTGCGAAGGATATAATAATGCAATTTCAGCAGCGCTGTATTCATTGCCTGCATAATTCATTTGCTGCTTTATAAAATCAATATTTGTTATCACATATTTATTATCAAAATCCTGCTGAATGGCAAAACTGCCCGAGGGATAGGCATTGCCTTCGCTTAAAGATGCAGCAGGATCAGAAGAAGCGTACCCGATTTTTTTTGGTAAAAAAACAGTGAGTGGTGTTAAGCTCTTGTCAGACTGTACGCCAATTGCATATTCAATTCCCGCTCCTAAAATTAAGCGTGGTTCATCAGCAGTACCTGTTTCAAAATTGCCCGTTAGCATTTTTTGTGGCACACCTGAAACGTTTTTATAATTATCATCTACGCCTTTTAAAAAAACTACTGTTTGTAATTCGCCGTTTTGCAGCAATGCTTTTTCCTGTGCAACCAAAGAAATATTTTTTACGCCTTTAAATTTTTTTATAGAATTGATCTGCTCTGTAGAAAGAAAAATTGTTTTTCCTTTAGAAGCGATCACTCTTACATCAGTATAAAAATTGGAATAGAGAGATCGAACCAAATCTTCAAAACCATTGAACACGCTTAACACCAATACCTGGCACATGGTTGAGAAAGCAATAACACAAAGTGTAACCCATGAGATGATATTTATCGCATTAGTGCTTTTTTTTGCTTTAAAATATCTCCAGGCAAATCTGAGGTACATGTTAGTTTAAAACGTTTAAGAGGTTTTAAAGTTTAAACGTTGATATTATTATCTATCAGGAGTTTCTTTTTTTATTTTATCAAGCAGTTCTTCCATTTTAAAAACATAATCCAAAGTATCATCAATATAAAAAGTTATTTGCGGTATGCTGCGCAGTTGGTGGCGAACACGGTTACCTAAATCTCCCCGTATTTCTTTGCTTTTATCCTGGATCTTTGTAAGCATTGCATCATTATCTTTTATCTGAAAAAAGCTTAAGTAAACTCTTGCTTCAAAAAGATCGGGTGTAATTTTTACAGATGAAATAGAAATCATTCCTCCATCCTGCATATTTAAACCCATCTTTAAAAAAATATTATTAAGCTCATGAAGAATAACACCTGCAACCTGTTTTTGTCTTTTGCCCTCCGTCATTTTATATGTTATTGTTCCGATAGCTATCGGGATTGTAAAATTAGTTACTTTGCCTCTATTATCATTTTATAATACCGATAGCTATCGGGACCCAAACCATAGATGAAGAGTTTACGATCCATTTTCAGATACATTTCAAAATATCCAAAATTAATTTTCGCTTATTTCAGTTTCAATATTTTATCGTCGGTATTTTCTGTTATTTCTCTTGCTTTATTGAGTCCATTTTTACTTTTGATCTTTAAAAAAGAAGATACACTTAGTGCAGTAGGTAATGCTAATACTTTTCTTACCAGGATAAATCCTGTTAATAAATTTAAGGCCGCATTGTATGATGTGATAAATTCCCCCAATGGCGATATAAAGGCGCTGGCAATTATTTGCCTGGTTGTACTGGCTTCTGTTATTTTAAAAAATATTTTCCTTTATTTATCTATGTATTATCTTAACCCGATACGCAATAATATTATTAATGATATGCGTACAGCGATGTATAAAAAAATTCTTGCTTTGCCTATCGGATATTTTAATGATCAGAGAAAAGGAGATATAATGAGCAGGCTTACCAATGATTTGAGTGAAGTGGAAGGTTCAACCGTTGGCGTACTGGAAACATTATTCCGGGAACCAATTGCTATTTTTCTTTTCTTTATTTATTTAGTAATGTTAAGCCCTCAGCTTACCTTATTTCTTATAATATTTATGCCGTTATCCGGTTTAATTATCGGGCGGATAGGACGATCGCTAAAAAAGCAAAGCACAAGAGTTCAGGAAAAATTAGGTGTGATATTATCCACTATTGATGAAACACTTGGTGGTATAAGAATTATTAAAGCGTTTAATGCAGAAAAAAAACAAACGGATAAATTCTCACAACAAAATAATGAGCTTTTTAAAATAAAGAACCGTGCAAACAGGCGCAGAGATCTTGCTTCGCCGGTATCAGAAGTATTGGGTGTAGCAGCAGTTGTATGTGTGCTTTGGTATGGCGGCAGGTTGGTATTGAGAAATACTTTTTTAGATCCAGGAGATTTTTTAGCGTACATCGCTATTTTTTCTCAATTGATACAACCTTTAAAAGCTTTGTCCGCTGCATCGTATAATATTAAAAAAGGCGCTGCCAGTATTGACAGGATTGAACACTTAATAAAAGAAGATGTTTCTATAAAAGAGAAACCAAATGCTGTACAGTTAAAGCAATTCAATAATTCAATTCAATTTAAAAAAACAGGTTTTTTATACGAGGATAAAACTATTCTGGATAGTGTGGAACTTATTATTGAGAAAG
>JANXQO010000183.1 GCA_025353485.1 Chitinophagales bacterium | reverse complement strand
GATATTTGAGAAAACGTGCGATTGAACTTTCATGGACTCACAGCCAGGTTGTATTAAGGCAAATTAATGCCGGTGAAGCGGATGCACAATTATACGCAAAGCTTGCAGGTTCAGTCATCTTTACAAATCCTTCTTTGCGTGCTGATCAAAATATCATTATAAAAAATTATCGCGGACAATCAGCTTTGTGGAGCTATTCTATCTCCGGAGACCTGCCTATTGTTCTTTTACAAATTGAGGATTCTGCAAATATTGATTTAGTAAAACAATTAATAAAAACGCATGCTTACTGGCGTTTAAAAGGCTTAATAGTTGACCTGGTGATTTGGAACGAAGATCATGGAGGTTACCGGCAAATTTTGCAAAATGAAATTCAAAGCCTTATTACGCCTGCACTTGGCACTGAAGTTAAAGAACAACCAGGTGGAATATTTTTCAGGTCTGCAGACCAGATATCAAATGAAGATCGCATACTTTTCCAAACAGTAGCACGCATTGTAATTTCAGATAGGTTTGGCAGTTTGGAAGAGCAGGTGAACAGATACAATAAAGTAAAAAACATTGTTCCTTATTTTACCCCTGCTAAATTTTATCCTTCTGCAGAAACATCTGTCATGCTGCCTGAAGGGTTGCAATTTTTTAATGGCACTGGTGGATTTTCGCAAGATGGAAAAGAATATATTATTATGACAGGTGCCGGTAAAACAACGCCTGCGCCATGGATAAATGTTTTAGCAAATAAAAATTTCGGCAGCATAATTTCAGAAAGCGGACAATCATACACATGGCTTGAAAATGCACATGAATTTCGATTAACACCATGGAACAATGACCCTGTTAGTGATCTGGAAGGTGAGGTATTTTATATAAGAGATGAAGAAAGCGGAAAGTGGTGGTCGCCTACGCCACAGCCTGGCCGTAGTAAATCTTCATATATTACAAAACATGGATTTGGGTATAGTATTTTTCAACACAATGAGGATAATATTTATTCTGAAATGATCGTTTTTATTGATCTGGAAGCATCAGTAAAATTTATTATTTTAAAATTCCATAATCAATCAGGCAGGCAGCGCAGGCTTTCTGCAACAGGTTATATGGAATGGGTATTAGGCGACCTGAGACCAAAAACGCAAATGCATATAGTTACAGAATTGCATGCAAATACAGGAGCTATGCTTGCCAGAAATCCATACAATACAGAATTTGAAAACAGGGTTGTTTTTTTTGATGTTGATGAGCGAACAAAAAATTTCACTGCAGACCGTACAGAATTTATTGGACGTAATGGTACGCTTCGCAACCCTGAAGCGATGAGCAAAGCAAAACTTTCCGGTAAAACAGGAGCAGCGCTTGACCCATGTGCTGCTATACAGGTTGTGTTTGAGTTAGAAGATAATGAAGAACATGAAATTATTTTTCGTGTTGGCGCAGTAAGCGGTTATGATGATGTAACGAAAATAATAAATGGTTTTAAAGGAGCTCCGGCTGCACACGATGCATTGGATAAAGTTAAAAAATATTGGCAGCAAACATTAGCAGTTGTGCAGATAGAAACTCCAGATGCAGCATTAAATATTCTTGCAAACGGCTGGCTAAATTACCAGGTATTGGCTTCGCGTATTTGGGGGCGCAGCGGCTTCTATCAATCCGGTGGCGCATTCGGTTTCAGGGATCAGTTGCAGGATGTTTTGTCTTTAATGTATTCCAAGCCATCCATTGTTCGCAGCCAGATATTATTGCATGCTTCCAGGCAATTTAAAGAAGGTGATGTGCAACACTGGTGGCATCCACCAACAGGCAGGGGTGTACGCACAACATGTTCTGATGATTATCTCTGGTTGCCCTTTGTTACTTTAAAATATGTTTTGCATACTGGTGACAAAAGTATTTTAGATGAGTCAGTTCATTTTTTAGAAGGACGGGTGTTAAATGCAGGTGAGCATTCTTATTATGATCTTCCTATTATCTCTCATGAATCTGCAAACTTGTATGATCATTGCGTAAGATCTATTGACCATTCACTGAATTTCGGTAAGCATGGATTACCTTTTATTGGCTCCGGTGATTGGAATGACGGCATGGATAAAGTAGGCGAGCATGGGAAAGGGGAAAGTGTATGGCTTGCATTTTTTTTATACGATATATTGATTCGGTTTACAGAAATTGCTGAACTGAAAGGGGATGCAACTTTCTCAGAAAAATGTAAACAACAGGCAAAAAAATTAAGTAGCAATATTGAAAAAAATGGCTGGGATGGTGAATGGTACCGCCGTGCTTATTTTGATGATGGCACACCACTTGGTTCATCAACTAATGAAGAATGTAAAATTGATTCAATTGTACAAAGCTGGTCGGTGCTTTCCAAAGCAGGTGATGTTGAACGATCACAAATAGCGATGAATGCAGCCGCGAAATTCCTTGTTCCTAGAGATGCCGGTTTGATACAATTATTTGAGCCGCCTTTTGATAAATCTGATTTGAACCCTGGTTATATTAAAGGGTATGTTCCCGGTGTTCGGGAAAATGGCGGGCAATATACTCACGCTGCCATTTGGTTAATAATGGCCTTTGCTGCGCTAAAAGATAAAGAAAAAACCTGGGAATTGTTACAAATGATAAATCCTATAAATCATGCCGCAAATGCTGATGCCATTGCAAAATATAAAGTAGAGCCATATGTAATGGCTGCGGATATCTATGCAGAGCCTTTGCACCTGGGCCGTGGCGGATGGACCTGGTATACGGGTTCTGCCGGGTGGATGTACCAGCTTATTATAGAATCTTTTTTAGGATTAAAACGGAAAGGAGATATTTTAGAGTTTGAACCCTGTATCCCTTCTTCATGGGAATCTTTTAAAATAAAATATCAGTTTATGGATACGCTTTATCATATAGATGTTATACAGGATAAAAATAAAACTGAACTTAAAATATTGGTTGATGAAGCACCACAATCAAACCATAATGTTTTACTGGTAAATGATGGTAAAGAGCATTTTGTAAAAGTGATCTTGACGAATGCGGTTTAAATTGAATGAGTAATTATGTGTAATAAAAAAAAATAAATTAAAAATAAAATCTCAGCAAAATCTTTAGTAAACATTTGCATTGTTCTTTATAACATCTTCCAATGATTCGTAGGTTTCATCATAGCTATCGAGTTTTGCTCCATACTTTAAACACTAAACTATTACATCAAATTTTAATACCGGTTACAGATATTGATTTGCAAAATGAATTTGTAGAATTAGTGGATAAGGTAAATGCTATCAAAGATTGTCATAGAGAAACAGAAAAAGAATTAAATGAAATAATGCCTTCGCTTTTGGATAAAGCGTTTAAGGGAGAATTATAAATAAAACAATTGACAAGAGCAGAATAACTCACTTTTTATTTTTCTTAAAATATTTTTTCTTTTTTACCTCATCATCTTTTCTGCCAAAATCTGCCGTTCGCAAGGATGTGTCCCGATTGCTATCGGGATTCCGGGCACAGCATTATACTATAAGCCTTGTCAGCAGTAGCTTTCAGGGCTTTTTATTTTTTGTGAAATGATAGAGGATTTATTAATTTTCAAGTAAATTGTCAGATGAGGGCAATTGCAGAAAAAGAGGAAAACATTCTGAATAAGTAACCATTAATATTCAGGTATAGTAAAAAAAATGCAGGTTCCTTTTTTTATTTCACTTTCAACACGAAGGGAGCCGCCGTGTTGGGTAACAAAATCCTTTACAAGTATTAACCCAAGACCTGAACCTATTTCATTATTTGTACCAGGTATCGAGGCAGAATTGGATTTAGTAAAAAGGTTTTCCCTGGTATTTGCTTCCATTCCTATACCTGAATCAATAATACAAACCTCTGCCATCCTATCTATACGTTCAGCAGTTACAACTACCAATCCGCCCTGCAAACTATATTTAATGGAATTGGTAACCAGGTTTTGAAGAATAGAACGAAGCATTAATGCATCTGCATTTACATAAATATCCAATGGAACTTTGTTTTCAAGAACAATATTTTTTTGCGTGGTATTGGCTGTTAATAATTCAAAACTCTTATTAACCGCAGCCACCAAATGAATTTTTTCAGGATTTAAAGTTGTTTTCTCCCGTTGCATTTTGGCCCAGTCAACCAGTTCATTTAATTGCTGTAGAATATTATGAGAGCTGCGATGGATAATTTTTACAAATGGATGTATAGGGTTATAAACAGGAGTTTCTGAATGGTTGTTTAATTCGGCTGATGCCAGGAGCAAAGCCGTTAAAGGGTTGCGGAGATCATGGGAAATAACCGACAGAAATTTATCTTTTGATAAACTAAGGTCTTTAAGTTCAGGGTTTCCAGTTCGCCCGTTCTTTCCAAAACCCTGTTTTCTAGATGCTGATTTAAGTGCAGAAGGTCATCATTTATCCTGATCAGTTTTTCTTCCTGTTGCTGTAAAAGCCAGGCTTTTTCCTGAAGTTTCTCATTTGCTCTCCTTAATTCCTCCTTCTGATCTTTTAAAGCATCAGATAAAATGATGAGATCTGCTGCCCGTTTTTCTTTCTCTTCGTTTTGAAATACAAGTTCTTTGTTGGCACTGATTAATTCTGCTGCTTGTATTTTTAATTTTTCAGCATTAATTTTTTTTCCTTTCTTTTCTTCTGTGTCTTTAAGTGCCCGGTTAATTTTGGGAGCTAAAGTAAATAATTTGTCCTTTAATGCGTAATCGGTAACACCGTTCTTAATAAGCTCAACAGCATTTTCTTCTCCAATAATGCCGGAAACAATAATAAAAGGAATGTGCGGAAATTTATTTTGTTTAATGCGGAAAGCTGTAACTGCATCGAAAGCAGGCAGGGAATAATCGGATAATATTATATCGGGATTAAAATTTTGAAGAGCATGCTCAAATTCTTCACGGGTTTGAACAGTTTCAGATATAAAACTCAAACCCGATTTCTTCAATTCCCGATGAAGCAAATCAGCATCATTTTGATTGTCTTCAACAACAAGTATTTTAAGATTGGCTGTCATTATTTTATGCTATTTAAATATCTCATTTATTGCTTTTATTTCCATTTAAACTCACATTATAATATGCTTTAGTTTATCTAAGAATGAACTGTCAGATACTGGCGGAATTATTTTAAATTATTTACATTATGGAATGGCTGGCTGGCTTAATATCATCCAATATAATCCAATCTCTTTTATAGCATTAAAAAAATTATTGCTGTCAACAGGTTTTACAATATAACTATTGGCGCCAAGGGCGTAACACTTTGCAATATCCGGGTCTTCCTGAGATGAAGTAAGTATTACCACGGGTATAGATTTAATAGCTGGATCAGATTTTACTTTTTCCAGTACCTGCATTCCTGATACCTTTGGCATCTTAAGATCTAATAATATCAGTTTAGGATTTTCCTTGATATTCCGGGAAGCATATATCCCTTTGCAATAAATAAAATCCAGTGCTTCTGCACCGTCTTTTACATGGTGAAGTTTATTTGTAAAACCGCTTTTTGCAAGCGCCCGAATGGTGAGTGTAGCATCATCAATGCTATCTTCAACAAATAAAATTTCAACGTCATCGTAATTCATGTTTTTTAATTTAAGTATTAATATCTGGCAGGCTAAAATAAAAGCCTGCTCCTTCATTTAATTTTGATTCTGCCCAAACAGTTCCGTTATGCCGGTGCACTATTTTTTGTACAATGGCCACGCCAATGCCTGTGCCCTCAAATTCTTCCTGCGAATGTAATCGCTGAAAAACTCCAAAAAGCTTATCATAGTATTGCATATCAAATCCGGCTCCGTCATCTTTTACATAATAAACTACCTGGCTGTCTTTTTTATAACCTGCAATTTCGATATTGGTTTTTGGTTTATACTTTGAATATTTAATGGCATTGGAAATCAGGTTGATCCATACCTGTTTAATCAGTGACTGATCTCCTTTAGCAGGTGGAAGCACCTTCACATTAAATTGCGGTATATTTTCACCATCTTCAAATATTAATTCTTCTCTTACTAATTTAACAAGAGCTGTCATATTAATTTCTGAAAACGTTACCTGTTTTCTTCCTAATTTAGAAAATGCAAGCAAGTCATCAATCAGCTCACCCATTTTTTTTGAACTGTGCATGATGGAATTAAGGACTTTTGTTCCATCATCATCAAATTTTCCGGAATAATCTTCCATCAAAATTCTTGTATATCCATTAATGGCTCTGATGGGGGCTCTTAGATCATGCGAAACAGAATAGGAAAATGATTCCAGTTCTTTGTTTACGGATTCCAACTGTGCAGTACGCTCAATTACTTTTTGTTCTAATTCGTCATTAAGTTTACGAATATCATCTTCCGCCTGTTTAAGTTCCCTGTTAGCAATACTTAACTCTGATGCTCTTTTTTCTTTCTCTTCATTTTGAAAGGCCAGTTCTTTGTTGGCTATGATTAATTCTGCTGCCCGTTTTTCTTTCTCATCATTTTGAAAGGCAAGTTCTTTGTTGGCAATGATTAATTCTGCTGCCCGTTTTTCTTTCTCATCATTTTGAAAGGCGAGTTCTTTGTTGGCAATGATTAATTCTGCTGCCCGTTTTTCTTTTTCTTCGTTTTGAAAAGCAAGTTCTTTATTCGCAATAATTAATTCTGCTGCCCGGTTTTCTTTTTCTTCGTTTTGAAAAGCAAGTTCTTTGTTGGCAATTATTAATTCTGCTGCCCGGTTTTCTTTCTCATCATTTTGAAATACAAGCTCTTTGTTGGCAATGATTAATTCTGCCGCCCGGTTTTCTTTTTCTTCATTTTGAAATACAAGCTCCTTGTTGGCAATAATTAATTCTGCTGCCCGGTTTTCTTTCTCTTCGTCCTGAAAGGCAAGTTCTTTATTAGCAATAATTAATTCTGCTGCCCGGTTTTCTTTCTCTTTATTTTGAAATACAAGCTCTTTGTT
This sequence comes from Chitinophagales bacterium, assembly GCA_025353485.1. Classification (GTDB taxonomy): domain Bacteria; phylum Bacteroidota; class Bacteroidia; order Chitinophagales; family Chitinophagaceae; genus Ginsengibacter. The sequence continues at coordinate 9,597 of JANXQO010000183.1, read as the reverse complement.
GGCAATGATTAATTCTGCTGCCCGGTTTTCTTTCTCTTTATCCTGAAAGGCCAGTTCTTTATTAGCAATGATTAATTCTGCTGCCCGCTTTTCTTTCTCTTTGTCCTGAAAAGCAAGTTCTTTATTAGCAATAATTAATTCTGCTGCCAACTTTTCTTTCTCTTCGTCCTGAAAGACAAGTTCTTTGTTAGCAATGATTAATTCGTCCGGTTTTTTTTTATTCATACCCTGTCTCTACAAAGTTGTTTTGTTTTAATATTGCGGCATAGCTGTCTTGGCTAAATAACTGTTGAGATTGAAAGGTGTTTTATTACCACCTAAATTAAAGGTAATATAATGCGGCGAACTTCCAATACCAACTCAACCTGCACTGGCATTAGCCTTTGTGTTTAAGGTTATTTAGTTAACTGAGCATTAAACTTTAAATACATGCCCGGATGGCGGAATTAGCAGACGCAGCAGACTCAAAATCTGCTGTTCGCAAGGATGTGTCCCGATTGCTATCGGGATTCCAGGCACAGATTAAAAAAGCCTTGTCAGCAATAGCTTTCAAGGCTTTTTTATTTTTCAGGGGATGGCACAGGACAACTACTGCGGAATAATTTTCCCAGGCATTGCCCGGTCACTATAATTAGTATGTACGATACGCTGGCTTACAGTAACCATTCTTTCGATGCGGTTATTCAATTTTACGATAAAGAGATTTATATAAAATTCATTTTCCCATTATCCGCAATAATTCCTTCGCCCTGATATATTCCCAGCCAATATGGGATTTTTTTTCTGCCAGCGATAAACCAAAATGATGGTCTTTTTAAAATTATATTATTGCCGGATCTCGTTTTATAGGTTTATTTTTTATCAAAATTTATTTTCGTATTGTATTGCCTTTGGGAAAAGAATATTGTTTTCTAAATGCACGTGTTTGTGCAGGTCTTCTTCAAACTCCTTTAGCTCTGCAAGTGTTACTTTAAAAGTTGTGCATGCATCCGGCGGAGGCGAGTAATTATTGGTAAGCATTCTTATCTGGTACAAAATATCACCGGCTTCTTCATGGTCTGCTTCCATTGCATCAATTGGCAATTGAATGTAGCCTTCTGCAATTTCAGAGGATCTTCCAGCTCTGGATAAATTTTCTGCTTCTTTAATTCTTGGAAATAAAGCCGCCTCTTCTTTTTCCATGTGCAGGCTCATTTCTCTCATTATAATTACAAACAGATCGTACACTTTCCGCATGTAGGGAAAATTATCACCATGTTTTGTTGCCACCTTATGAAGGTGAGAAAATATTGTTGGCATAGATTGCTTTACATAAAAATGATGATGAATTAAAATGTAACTTATCAGTTGCTCTGCAGTCATTTCTGTAAATGGCATCTGTTGTATGCCTGCTGTTTGGCTAAGAGATTTAAGTTCTTCAGTAATGCTTTCGATCTTTATACCTTTTTCGGCACAAGCCTGGGCTAAGGTTCGTTTTCCTTTGCAGCAAAAATCAAGATTGTATTTTTCTAATACAGGTACAACCTGATGGTTGCCACTAACCATTGAAGCGAGCGTTTGTTCTGAAATATTTATCATAAAAGTGATTTTTACAAAGATGATAAACTCACTAAATACAAAATATGATTTAAATCAGTATCAAATATGATACAAAATCATAGTTTGATTTTGGTCAGGGAGTAACATAATTATGGAATAGGTATTAATGCTTGTTTAAAAACCAAATCTAATATAACTTATGGTTCATAACTCTATTAAATGTGGTCGGTCTCGCTGCTATGCTTCTTGCCTTAAAAAGGGAAGACCACCATGGCGAAGAAAAGATTTTTTTATCACAATCAATTTTTGGCAAAATTTATGCAGATAATTTTTTAATTATTTTCTCTCCAAAAAAACAGGAGGTAGTTATGCCAAATAATCAAAAAGGCAACCAAACCCAGGAAAACCGCGGTAACAAATCCCAGTCTTCAAAAATGGAAGATAACAACATGAAAAAAGGCAAAACTTCAGGTAGCGGAAATACCGGAAGTGATAACAGCAGCCGTTCAAATTCCAAAAATAAAGGCGGTGGCCGCAGCGAAAATTCCGGTAGCGACATGAAGAGGTAAGTTACCTTAAGGTTTATTTTTAAAAGTGCTTAATTAACGTTAGGCACTTTTTTATTTTCTGATCAATTCCCTATCTTTCCCTAACAACCAAAACTATGCATCGTTTTTTTGTAGACCCCAACATTGCCAAAGCCCATACACTGCACACAGATTTTTATTCTGATCCTGAACTTTTCCAGGTCATCAAACAAAAAATATTTTCAGTAACCTGGCAATTTGTTACAGATACTGATGAGCTTAAAGAATCCGGAAGCTGCTACCCTGTTACCTTACTGGAAAATTATCTTGATGAACCTTTACTGCTTACAAAAGATAAAGAAGATAAACTGCATTGTCTTTCTAATGTTTGCACCCATCGCGGCAATATTCTTATAAATGAAAAATGTAAGGCTGCAAACATTCGCTGTAAATATCATGGAAGAATTTTTAAATTAGATGGAAGTTTTCAATCCATGCCTGAATTTAAAGAAGTAGAAAATTTTCCTTCTGCTGATGATAACCTTCATCAAATATCTTTATACAACTGGAGTAAATTATTGTTTACTTCATTGCAACCATTATATCCTGCTGACGTTTTTTTGCAGGAGATGATGAACAGGATATGGATGCCGGTAAATGAATTTGTATTTCGTCCTGAACTTTCAAAAGAATTTTTAGTAGATGCTCACTGGGCTTTGTATTGTGAAAACTATCTTGAAGGTTTTCATATTCCATTTGTTCATGCCGGTCTCAATGCCGTTATTGATTATGGAAATTATTCCACAGAACTGTTTCGCTATTCTAATCTGCAGCTTGGCATAGCAAAAGATAATGAAGATTGTTTTGATATACCTTCAACTTCTCCTGATCATGGAAAAAATATCGCTGCATATTATTTCTGGATATTCCCAAACATGATGTTCAATTTTTATCCGTGGGGATTATCTATAAATATTGTAAAGCCTCAATCAACAGATAAAACAAAAGTTTGTTTTCTTACTTATATGTGGGATGAATCAAAATATAATTTCGGCGCCGGAAGCAATCTTGATAAAGTGGAGATGGAAGATGAATCTATTGTGCAGAATGTGCAGAAAGGAATCCGTTCACGCTTTTATAATCACGGACGTTATTCAGTAACACGGGAACAGGGCACGCATCATTTTCACAGGCTCATCTGCGAATTGATGAATACATAATATATGGTACAACTGCAACGAAAATTAGGGCTATGGGTTTCCATATCCATCGTTATCGGTTCTGTTATCGGCAGCAGCATTTTTATAAAGCCTGCAATTATGGCGGCGCAGCTATCATCGCCATTATTGCTCTTGCTATTATGGTTAGTTGCGGGAAGCATCTCCCTTATTGGCGCCATGATAAATGCGGAGATCGGATGCATGCTTCCTGAAACCGGAGGACAATATGTTTACTTCAGAAAAATGTATGGAGATTTTTTTGCCTACCTCTATGGATGGGCATGTTTTATCGTTATCAATACTGCGGCGATTGCAGCCATTGCATTTGTGTTTGCACAATTCAGCGAATATTTTTTTCAGCTACCCCGCTTTTCAAAAGAAACAGAAACGGCGCTGCAATGGCATCTTCCTTTTCTTGGTGATCTTTATCCTTTACAAAATGCAGGTGTAAAAACGCTGGCTATACTTACTGTATTTGTTGTTACAATCATTAATGTAAGAAGTGTAAAATCAGGTGGCGCTATACAGGTATTTTTTACTGTTTTAAAAGTAGCTGCATTGTTATTGCTTATCGGTTTTTTATTTTGCGGTAAAGGTTCTTTATCAAACTTAACCACCAACCCTCCATCGTTTAATACAATGCCATGGTATGTATTTACCGGTTTTATTGCCGGAACCTCAGGCGCTCTGGCTTCATACGATGGCTGGAACAATCTTGGTTATATAGCCGGCGAAATAAAGAATCCTCAAAAAAATATTCCGCGCAGTTTAATTATGGGACTTGGAATTTGCATGTTGCTTTATATACTTACCAACGAAGCATATCTATATATAATTCCTGTAGAAGAAATGAAGAACTCCACAATGGTTGCTGCTGATGCGATGAATAAAGTTGGCGGAATTGCAGGCGGAGGCTTTATTGCATTGCTGGTGATGATATCTTGTGCAGGCGCTGTAAATGGTAATGTGCTGCCCTGTGCACGGGTAAATTTTGCCATGGCGCAGGACAACTGTTTTTTTAAATCCGCCGCCAAAGTGCATCCACGCTTTCATACACCCGTTACTGCATTATGGATACAATGTGTATGGGCATGTGTATTTATTATTACCGGCTCGTTTGATATGCTCGCCGACATGTTTGTTTTTATGAGCTGGGTATTTTATGGCTTTGGAGCCTATGGTATTTTTATCCTTCGCAAAAAAATGCCGGATGCAAAAAGAAAATATACCATGTGGGGTTATCCTGTATTGCCCTTAATTTTTATTTTCTTTTCATTATTATATTTTATCATAACTATTTATAATGATGTACATAATTACATCACAGGCAAAAGTCCCATCATCAATTCTTTGCTGGGGCTGATGCTTACGGCCATTGGCATTCCTTTTTACTGGTATTTTAAGAGAAAGAAATTATTAAAAGATCAGGAGCTGTGAATATTTATATTGAAAAATATCACAGTTTAATCATTGCACATTTGCTTTGCAAATTGATACGATACTTCAATTAATTTTTTTGTTATGGCTAATTCATTTTCATCTCTCGGCGCATATAACATATAAATAGTTTTAGGCAATCCATGCATACCTGCAAGTACGTGCGGCTCTCCCCATTTTAGTTCTGTCATTTGTTCGCCAACACTTTCAGGTAAAGCGATGTGCATGCTGCCATCGGGCAATGGATGAATGTGTACAAATTCATTATCTATAATAAAGCCTTCTCCAAAACCATTTCTTTCACAGGTATCTAAAAAAAATGCAGGAGTGCCGGGTATACTTATATGCGTTGGGCCTTCAGTAATATTTTTAAACGTAAGAATATACTCACGAAGCTTTTCAATGATACGTTTCGGCGGATGCTGATCTAATTGCTGATGAGGGTTTATTTTTGTGGTTATAGGGCGATCACCTTGCCTTGTAGAAATTTGAAGTTTCATAATTCAAAAATAATAATGAATACATTAAGAATGAAAAAGGATTTCATTCTAAGCCGTTTTGATAATATAACGTACAATCCTGCTGAAGATAATTTTTTAAAAGATTGTAATTATATTTAAATAAGAGTTTTGGCAAATCTTTCCAACCAATTTTTGATTGCCCCTTTCCCCCAATGAAAATAAAAATATTGTTACATTACATTTACTAAAAATAAAATTCATGAAAATAATTTCTTCAAAAGTACATGGCATATTAGATTATGCTACGGTAATTTTTTTATTAGCTTCCCCGACAATTTTTAAAATGGAAGGCAATCTTTGTACTATCACTTATACATTAGGCGTTGTTCATTTTTGCTTAACCATATTAACTGATTTTGAAGTTGGGTTAATAAAAGTAATTCCCTTTAGAATTCACGGACTTATTGAAGTAGCAGTTGCTTTGGGATCAGCAGCACTTGGTTTTTGGTTTTATAATAATGGCAGTGCGACTGGATTTTATTTTTTATGGCGCTTGCCGTTGTTATTATGATCGTTTTTATTTTAACTGATTTTAAACCGGTTCCCGAAAAAAAATAAAATTATTTCATGTTGTTTGCTGCTACTGCCATCAGCCAAAGCCATTGTGAAAGTTGCTTAAATTTTTTACAGACATAATAACGGTTAAGACCAATATTGGATGCTTGCTGACCAACAACTTCTTTGTATTCTATCTTGGTTATTTGCCTTAACGTGTAACCTGCTTATTATAAAACAACGATTGCCTGTTGGGAACAGCTGTATTAAAATAGATTGACAAAAAATCTTTTTGTTCTTTAACACGAACCGCCAATGCATTCAACCTTGTTCTTACATCGTCAGTACTAAATTTAAAGGTTGCCTCCGTTCTTGCTATCTCATCTAATTTTTTATGAGCGGTTGAAAGCTTTGTCGCTATTCCATCGAGCAAAGCCTGCAAGGCGATATCAGTTATTGAAGGGGCAAATTGTTTATTGCGGTATTCAACAAAAGTATTAAAAATGGCTGCTGCATTATTAAGGTCTGCAACTGATGAATTATAAAGATCTACATCCTTGTCCTGCCGGATTATTTCTATATTCATTTTTGTAAGATCATGCCTGTTCTTTACCATGTTATTATACAGGCCGCTTTGTTCAATTCTAAATGCAGTTGTTCTTAATCTTTGCAGGCTATCCATTTTTATGTATGCATTAATTGAATCAGGATAATTAAAAAATGGCTGTTTTTTATCTAAATAAATATTACCGCTATAAAACTGTTTGTGAGAAACAGTATAATTTAAAAGCTGCCAAAGCGGATCGAAGGGCATGTGGCTTTCTATCATCTCTGATGGCTGCATTAAAAAATATTTTGTATTGCCTGTTCCTTCATCCCAGGTAGGATCGCATAGCAACCATGTGTTATCAATAAATACAGCGCACCAGCTATGCCCGGTTTTATCAACTACTCCATTCTGTTTGGTATAGCCATCAACTATAAAACATGTTATACCCGATCTTAAACATATATCATTAAATATAGCAGCATAATTTTCACAAACCCCTCTTCTTCTTCTCAAAGCTGCTGTTATTTTTGCTTCGGGGTCAAGGCCCAGATTAATTATGTTAGCGCTATCTGTATCATATTTTAAATTGGATGCGACCCATGTATAAATGGCATGTAATTTTTTTTTGTCACCAACAAAATTTTGTTTCACATATTCAGCAATATCTTTTGTGGAATAAGTTTGATCAGGAGGGATATGCAGTACCAGGTTATCACCTTTACTGTCATCAAATGTTTGTGCTTTTAAAAACAAACAGTAACCTGTAAGTATTATAAGAAACATAAATTTCTTCATACTATAAATTTATGATTTTCTCCGCTTCTGTATATTACAAATTCCTCTTAAATCTTTTTATAAGATATATTCCGGTGACCTACCTTGCATGAATATAGTTTGCTTCGTAATACCTCCTTATAATTACGTTTCGCGTTTAACGGGTCATATCTTTTTATACGTCGTATGCCTGTGAACAACTTTCCATACATCATCGTGTTTTACCCAAACATCTGTTATTAAAAAATCTCCACTCCTGTCTTGTCCTTTAAAATTTGCTTTTTGAAAATAGGCTGATTGAACAATGCCGGTGTTACCATATTCTCTAACTTCCATTTCTTTAAATGCAAATTCTTCACAGATATAATTTGGAATATTTGCCAGCCATTGTTCCCGTGGCATTATCCCTAACTCAGATGTTAGTAATCGAAAATCAGGTGCCAACACCTTTTCTAAAAATGCAATATCATTATCTTTCCAGGCCTGCATCCAGGCCACCGACAATTCTTTCAATTCATCAATTGTTTTATTCATGCGCAGGAATTTATACTGTTTTAAAAGTAATGTTTTTTTTGCAACCAAAAAGTTTGTTCGTCGCCCAAAACTTCTTTTCAATATCATTTAGTTTAATTTCTTTTCAGGATTTGCAGGATTGTTGTTAACTTTCTTATTGCACTTAAATTAAGTTTATGAGGAAATTACTTTTTTTATCCGCACTATTTTTTGCCAGCTTCCAGTTGCAGGCGCAGGATTCAGTCAATCTTCCCAAAATTCAAAAACAAATGGATTCGCTTCAGAAACGGGTTGATGATGGAAATTATACACGGATCCCTAAACAGGATTTTGAAAAAATACTTAAAACATCTGTAGAGAATGAAGTAAGTGATTCCATAAAAAAATGGATCGCTTTTTTGGCAACATTAATAGGGTTGGTAGGTTTTTTAATTGCAGCCTATTTTAAAAGCCAGATAAATACACAGGTTGAACAATCGAAAAAACTGGGAGACATTACTGAAACAATTAATAATCTGCTGGCGGCTCAGACAAGTTTTGTGAATGACAGTACACAGATCATAGACAAAAAGATAAAAAGCATCTTAAGTTTTGCATGGGATGATATTGCTGAAGCTAAACTACGACTGGCAAAAGAAAAAGCTTATAACGGAACAGAACTGATACAGGAAATAAAATCATTTCTTGAAAATAAAGAAATAGAAGTGAGAACCGAAAAACGTATTGCACTTATCGAAGTGCTTATGCGTTGCTATTACCAAACACCTGATAATAATGAACAGGAAAAATATAAAAACATGATCCAGTTACTGCGTAAATATGAAACGGATTATGAACTGTTGCCTGAAACTTATGCCAATGCTGCCATAGCATTAAGTAATAGTTATGACCAATACGGAATTAAAGCTGACAGGGATACGTGCCTGGAAAGCTGTGATAAATCAGCAGCCCGGCATAAAGATTATGGCGAGCCTTATGCAATAAAACTGGAAGTGTTTATGATAGATCACAAAAAAGCTTTTGATGATAAAGAAAGAGCGGCGGCTATTGAAAACATTAAAAGAATATTTAACGCTATTGATAATAATAAATCAAAAGTATTATGTGTGCAAATAATTGACCGGCTGGATAGAGATAGCAATAGTGTTCCTTCTTTAAAAGAATATAATACTGATCTTGAAAAAATGTTTCCTGCTAATTTTGTTGAGATCAAAGAACGGGTTTGTTCGGATATTCTTTCTGACAGAAACTATTTTAACCAGGATTGGCACACAAAAATGGTTGAAGACATTTTGCAGGATCATTTACTAAAAAGCCCGGACCTGGATGGAAACTGGATATGCAATAAACTAATTAAAAACGGTGATGAAATAAATGCAAAAGATGATTTTGAATTGCTTGCGATCAATGGCTCTGGTTATATCTTAACAAGAAATAAGATTGAAGAGCAAGGGTTACTGCATTTTCTTCCGTATTCAAAAATTACAGGCATAAATTTTTATAAAATGGAAAAAGACCTTTTAATTGAGATTATCCGCGGTATTTATAAACAGGAAAATGACCAGTTGGTTATTTGCTTAAATTATATTTCAGATAAAAGGCCTGAAGAATTTTTATCAACAAAAGAAAATCAATTTGTGCTGGCCTATTATACTAAATCAGTGTAGTTAATTTTTATTTTTACTATTATTTCCTGTAAAACTTATGCATAAAAAAAGCCGCCACATTATCATCAGTAGCGGCTTATATTTTTAATTATTTCTTAACCAAGTTTTTCTAACCTGAAATCAAGCCGTTTATCTTTTTTAAAATATTCCATTATCATTATTGAACCGGCTTTTGCAGGGAACACTTTTAATCTGCTGGCCTTTGATTTTAATTTATTGTTGTCCGAGATAAATAATTAAAAGAAGGGTGGTTTTTATTGCCACCCTTTTATCAATTTTGTAGTTACGACACTATAAAATATGATATGAACAAATCTACAGATTTTATCGGACAGCCCATTTTCACTCAGCTTC
>JANXQO010000159.1 GCA_025353485.1 Chitinophagales bacterium | reverse complement strand
CCACGCTTGTTGATGCACAGCGTCATAATATTTCCAATGTAATCTGAGTTGGTAATTATTTGTGCTTTGATAAATGGTTCTTCAATCTTCTCAATGCGGCTGGGGTCGGGCATCTGAGAGGGATTGTTAACCATTATTTTTTCACCTTTTGTGGTATATGCAATAAAACTTACATTAGGCACGGTGGTGATTACTGTTTGATTAAATTCTCTTTCTAATCTTTCCTGGATAATTTCCATGTGCAACATTCCTAAAAACCCGCAACGAAAACCAAAGCCTAATGCCTGCGATGTTTCCAGTTCAAATGTGAGGGATGCATCATTCAATTGCAATTTGTCCATGCAGTCTCTCAACTCTTCAAAGTCATCAGTCTCTACGGGAAAAATTCCGGCAAATACCATTGGCTTTACATCTTCAAAACCTTTAATAGATTCTTTACAGCCATTAACCGTTGTAGTTATAGTATCACCAACTTTTACTTCTTTAGCGTTTTTAATACCGGTAATTATATAACCAACATCTCCTGCCCTCACTTCATTTTTCGCTTCCATTCCCAACTTTAAAATACCCACCTCATCAGCGCCATATTCGAGTCCTGTATTGGAGAATTTAATTTTATCTCCTTTTTTAAGCGTGCCATTAAACACCCTGTAATAAACAATAATACCGCGAAAAGAATTATATACGCTATCAAATATTAATGCCTGTAATGGTGCATTTATATCACCTGTTGGTGAAGGTATGCGCTCAATGATTGCAGATAAAATTTCTTCAATACCGATACCGCTTTTTCCGCTTGCCAATAAAATATCTTCGGGTTTGCAACCAACTAATTCTACAATCTGATCTGTTACTTCAGGAATCATAGAGCCATCCATATCTATCTTGTTGATCACCGGTATTATTTCGAGATCATTATCAATGGCGAGGTATAAATTGGAAATAGTTTGAGCCTGTATTCCCTGTGTAGCATCTACCAAAAGCAATGCACCTTCGCAGGCTGCCAATGCACGGCTTACCTCATAACTAAAATCCACATGACCTGGAGTGTCAATTAAATTCAAAACATATTCCTGCCCTTTCCAATTGTAATTGATCTGGATGGCATGGCTTTTAATGGTGATACCTTTTTCTCTTTCCAGATCCATATCATCCAACACCTGCGCCTGCATATCCCGATCACTGATGGTATGCGTAAATTCCAGCAGACGGTCTGCCAACGTGCTTTTCCCATGATCAATATGAGCAATAATGCAAAAATTTCTGATGTTTTTCATTTAAACAGGGAACATTTTTAAAATGGAAGCAAAGGTAATACAATGTATTAAGCATAACATCATAAATTTACGTTTAAATGAGTGCGTAAACAGTTTATGAAAGTAGAAAACCTGTACCTGGTAAAATTGTTTTATGGTCAAAAAATTTTATTAGTAGTCGTTTTGCTTTTTATAGTTCTTAATCTCACAGCAAATTTTATTTTCAGATCAGAGCAGACTCCCATTTTTAAATGGGATCTTTATTCAACTGCTATGCCTGCGCAATCATCCTATTCATTTTTAGAGGTGAGGTACAATCAAAACCAGTTACTCAAATTTCCACATACATGGCAGGAACCTCAAAAATTATTTTTCACAAACACACTGGATTATTTTATTGCAATAAAGAGAAATAATAATACAGACCCTTATAAAAATTATTTTGCAAATGACTGGAGCAGGCGGCATGCATACATTAAAAAATTATTGCCTGATGTAAATCTGTATAATGATACCACTGAGATAAATGCCTTTCCATCGTGGTATAAAAGATATCTTGAGCAATACATACAACAATCCGTTTGGCGTATTGATGTGTATGAAAAAAAGGTTGAATTTATCAATGGCGGATTAAATGAGATTTCATCTTCATTAATTTATAAGCTGCTATGATTGTTGCCCCACTTGAAAAAGAGAGAATAGTTATCAGCAGGCTGGTATTTATTTTCATGTTTATTTTTCTGCTTTTCAGGTTTTTTTTACACATCACACTTTCCCATTTATTGCAACCATCACTGTTTATTTTAAATTTAGATTTTAGTTATTGGGCTTATAAATTCTCGGGGCTTCCTAACTTAATTATTTACAATAATACAGGCGTTGTTCTTTTTGATAGTTGCCTTTTTCTATTTTGTTTTTTATGTATTGTATTTCCATTAAAGCAAATTTTTGTTGTGTCTTTTGGTTTCCTGTTTTTAATATATGCGATAACGTATAATACTTTTATTGTTCATCATGCTCATCCCCTGGCTGTAATGATGCTGATTACCTTACCATTTTGGGTAAAGAGAAACCAAAGCTGGAAACTTTTGTGGGAAGGCATGCGCTATTATATTTGTTACATTTATACAATGTCGTTTATTTGGAAAGTTTTTTTAGGTAATACATTCTGGTATTGGGACCAGGGAATTATAACAACAAAATATAATCTTGTTGAATACATTTACCATAACCCTGCTACAGCAATGACATCAATCTATAAATTTTTTATTGCACATCCGCAGTTACTTAATGCCGGGAATATTTTAATCATCCTGTTTGAAGGGCTTATGGTTATTGGGTTTTTTACGAAGAGGTATGACAGGTATTTACTTTTTCTGCCTGTGATTATTCATCTGTCTACCTATTTTTTTTCAGATGTTTTTTTTATTGAATGGCTGGTTTTGATATTTGTATTCTTTACAAAAAAAGACTTTGATATAATTACAAAAAGATTCCCGGTACTATTAAAAAGTTTCAGGCATGCCTAAACGTTTGATACAAAAAGTTTTTAAATTAAGAAGAGATGTTGGCTTACATTTTTATATGAGTAATTTTTTTTTCAAACATGTGTTGCGCCAAAATAAAAAGGTAACGTGGGCTGTACATCACACCAGCACAGTTCATCATCCTGAAAAGATCATCCGTGGTAAAAATATTTTTCCAGGCGACTCTCCCGGAAATTATATTGAAGCATCCAATGGTATCAGTATCGGGGATTACACCAATATCGGCCCCAATGTAGGAATTATTTCTTCCAACCATGATCCCTATAATAATGATTTGCATATTGCAGCGCCGCCAATTAAAATTGGCAAATTCTGTTGGATAGGCATGAATGCAATAATTTTACCTTCAGTACAATTAGGAGATTTTACAATTGTAGGCGCAGGATCGGTAGTTACCAAAAGCTTTACTACAGGCTACTGTGTAATCGCAGGAAATCCTGCTGTAACAATTAAACATTTAGATAAAAGCCGCTGTGATCAATTCAGTAAATCAAAATTATAAATCCCTCATAGCGCAAAAATCATCTTATCTCTTTTTTGGAAGAGCACTTCCTGTTTTAGTCCTGTTCTTAATAACAATAATTTATTCCCGAAGACTTAGTTATGAAGAGTATGGTAAATTTCAATCTGTATGGATCTACACAAATATTATAAACGTGGTTATTAGTTTTGGAATAACCTCTATCCTGCTTTCCTCCGGCCTTTCCTCACTTTTTAATTTTATCCGTCGCAATAAAAAAATCATTACAGGCTTGTATATTAGCTTATCTATTATAACCCTAACGCTATTTTTTTTCTATGCGAAAAACTTTAATGCTTCCACCAAATGGCTTCTGATACTTTTTATTATTATTCAAAATATCACCACAGTTGCAGAAACACTTTTAATTAAAAATCATAAAGAAAAAATTTCTTCTGTAATAAATTTTTTTTATTCATTACTTTTTTTTGTATGGCATTATTATATATTGGTAAATACATACAACATAAATAATCTTATAGCCGGCATAATTATAATTACATTTCTTAAGTGCGTTATTATTTTGTTTATTAAAAGGGAAAGAGATGCTTCTGATACAAAAGCGGATGATAAAATATTTTTAAAGCATTGGGTATATTTGGGCGTTAATGATATTTTAGGCGTTATTGCAAGGTGGGTTGATAAAATATTTTTGCTGTATCTGCTCAGTCCTGCTGATTTTGCATTGTTTTTTAATGGCTCATTCGAGATCCCCTTATTTGGCGTTATGGTTAGTGTTGTTGGGAGTGTTATGCTGATAGAGATTTCTAAAAATATTTTATTTACTGAAAAGACTGTGTCATTATTTAATAACAATTTTCTATTGATGTCGGGTATTGTTTTTCCCCTTTTCTTTTTTCTGCTGTTTTATAATGCAGAACTTTTTTCATTGCTATTTAAAGACAAATACAATGCCTCTATCCCCATTTTTATTATAAATATTTTTATATTGCCTCTGCGTATAAACAGCTACAGTGTTATCCTCCAGTGTTATTCCCGTGGCGATAAGATTATGTTTGGATCTGTAATGGATTTGTGCATTGCAATGTTGTTAATGTTAATACTGTATCCATTATTGGGAACAAGAGGTATTGCATTATCAATTGTAATTGCCACTTACTGCCAGGCATTTTATTATTTATTTCAATCGGCCACAGTAATAAATAAAAGCATATTTGATTTGATACCTGTAAAATTTCTTGTTGTCAACTTTACAATATTGTTAGTGATATTTGCAACAGTATATTTTGCTATGCACAATGCAGGTATGTATATGAAGTTATTTGCAGGGTTACTAACCTTAAGCATCTGCATTGTTTTTGGAGTTATATGTTTTTTAAAAAAAAATTCTTTAAAAGATTATGGCATTATTAAAAAAAATTAATTTAAAAGCGAAATCAGAAATAAATACTGGTTTTGGAGTTAACACAAATGATTATGGGGGAAGGTTTGTAAATAAAGATGGCAGAGCAAACATAGAAAAAAAAGGTGTTTCATTCTTAGAACGAATCAGTTGGTATCATTCCCTGCTGGCTATGCCAAGATGGAAATTTTTCTCGGTTATTTTTCTTTTTTTTATCGTCGTTAACCTTTGCTTTGCCATCACATATTACATTATCGGTATTCAACATCTGGCTGGTGTTGTTCCAAGATCTGAACCTAAAAATTTTTTAGAAGCATTTTTTTTTAGCTGTCAAACCTTTAGTACAGTGGGCTATGGAAGAATAAGCCCTGCCGGTTATTTGATAACCTCAGTAGCTGCGTTTGAAGGATTTTTAGGCCCCTTAAGCTTTGCATTGGCCACGGGTTTATTATTTGGAAGATTTTCAAAACCGACCGCCTATTTAAAATTTAGTGAGAATGCTTTGATAGCGCCTTACCAGGGAATAACTGCTCTAATGCTGCGGGTTGCCCCATATAAGAATACGACATTGCTTGATGCAGAAGCAAAGGTTAACTTAGGAATGTCAGTTGAAGAAAATGGTAAAATGGTAAACAAATTTTTTCCTTTGACATTAGAATTTAATACAGTTACGACGCTTACATTAAGCTGGACAATTGTTCATCCAATAACTGAATCAAGCCCGCTCTATAATTTTACGCAGGAAGATTTTGCCAATACAAAAGGAGAAGTACTTGTTTTTATAAAAGCATTTGATGATATGTTTTCAAATACAGTGGTTGCAAGAACCTCTTATATTTTTAATGAAGTTGTATTTGGCGCTAAATTTAAACCTATGTATAAAAGCTCCGTGGATAATAAAAAAACAATTTTGCACCTGGGTAAATTAAATACTTTTGATCCTGCCGATATTAATTATGCTTTTAAGCAGGAAGGAATTACCGGCTGATCGTTTTTAAACTTTTAATGATTGTGGCAAATTCAGCTGCATTAAGCGATGCTCCTCCAACCAGTCCGCCATCAACATCTTTTTCTCCAAAAATTTCTTTAGCATTATTTGCCTTTACGCTTCCTCCATATAAAATTGAAATGCTTTCGGCAACTTCATTATTATATTTAGCAGCCATCACATTTCTTATGTGTGCATGCATTTCCTGTGCCTGTGCTGAAGAAGCAGTTTTGCCTGTACCTATTGCCCATATTGGTTCGTATGCAATCACAAACCCGGTGAGCTGCTTATCAGTTAAATGAAATAAACTTTCTTTCAATTGATTTTCTACATAACCATTTTGTTCATTCGCTTCTCTTATGGATAGAGGTTCGCCGCAACAAAAAATTGGTTTAAGATCATTCTCAAAACAAAGATTTATTTTCTCTGCAAGCATTTGATGATTCTCATTAAAATATTCTCTCCGTTCACTATGCCCGATAATTACATAATCTGTTGCAACAGATGTAAGCATTTCTGCACTTACTTCTCCTGTGTAGGCGCCGGCTTTTTGAAAGTAACAATTCTGCGCAGCAACAAAATAATTTTTATAGCTTTTTATTTTTTCTTTTATAGAAATAAGATATGGGAACGGAACTCCAAAAATTACTTCCTGGTGATCCTGCAATTCAATATTTTCTGATAAAAGATCATCAGTTAATTTTATTCCCTGTTCAATGGTTAAATTCATTTTCCAGTTGGCGGCTGCAATTTGTTTTCTCATTTTATTTTGTTTTGATGAATACCTGATAATATTTTTATTTCTTCTTCTGAAAGAATATGCCCTTTTAATTTTTTCCAGTTATCAATATGTTCCAACGCTTTTTCTAATTCATACTTTTTATTTCCCCAGGAAAAACTTTCAATAAAGGTTGGCGGAAATCCGTCACTGAATACATTGCAGGCAACGCCAACAACACTCCCTGTATTGAAAGATGTATTGATGGCAGACCGGCTATAATCTCCCATTAAAAGTCCGCATTTAATTCCTGCAGAAATTTGTTCTTTTTTATGACCGTTCCATATCTTTATATTTCCTGCTGTGTTTTTAATATTTGAATTAGATGTGCCTGCACCAAGATTACACCACTCTCCTATTACAGAATCTCCCAAATAACCATCATGAGATTTGTTGCTGTAACCAAATAAAATTGAGTTTTTTATTTCGCCTGCTCCAATGCAATATGGGCCTAATGTAGTGGCGCCATAAACCTTTGCGCCCATTTTTAAAACACTTCCTTCGCACATTGCAAAAGGCCCACGGATCATACATCCTTCCATCACCTCTGCATTTTTACCAATATAAATTGGACCAGAAGAAGCGTTTAAAAAGCTGTGCTCAACCTTTGCGCCTTCTTCTATAAAAATATTTTTTCCAATTACTTTATTGGTTGTTGATATTTTTTTTGTCCCGATAACTATCGGGATTCTTTTTCTTGTTATTAAATCATAATCATCTCTTATTGCCTGATCATTGTTTTGAAAAATATGCCAGGGGTATTCAATTTTTATTTGGTTAAGATCAGTAAAAATCTTGTTGAGCTCCCATGCTTTAAACCATTTGCGTGAAGGGATTATGTTAGCCGGAATTAGTCTTGTATTTTCATTTTCAATTTTTTTATTTTCAGAGAGTGTATAAACTTTTTTACCTGACAACATTTCCCATTTTTCTCTGATGGTGAGTATGCCTATCCTTATATCAGCAGTTGAACGGGTGAGCGTAAAAGGAAAGAAATTCTCTTTGCAAATAATATCGTCCAAAATTATTTTCATAGCCCCCTGTCCCCCGAAGGGGGAACTTTGTCCGGTATTATTTTAGAATGTTGTTGTTTCATACTATTTGTGAAGTAAGTGAATTTTTTAATCTTCAACGTATTCAGATTATCTTTAGAGTTTAAAACTACAAAGCAAAATTGAATTACGTACTCTAAAAGAAAATCCCCCAAATTGGGGGACATAAAATCTTAAAAATATTGAGATTACTTATCTCTTTTTTCGTAACGCTTTTTAAATTTATCAATACGTCCTGCAGTATCAACTAATACATTTTTACCAGTATAAAATGGGTGAGATGTATTTGATATCTCCAGCTTAATTACAGGATATTCATTTCCATCATCATGTTTAATCATTTCTTTTGACGCTGCAGTAGAACGGCTTAAAAATGTAGTTCCGTTACTCATATCTTTGAAAACTACCATTCTGTAATTTTTAGGATGCAATTCTTTTTTCATTTTTTTATGTTTTAGTGCATGGAATTTGCCATGCTTTTTTAGAGGTGCAAATGTAAGTCATTTAAGGTTACAGGCAAAATGGTTTGAGATCAATTTTTCATATTGATATACTGTAGAGCCAATCCAATATCCCAGCCTTTAGAAGCCTGTATCACTTCCTGCAGATCATCTATTTTTTTACCTGTGATCCTTATTATATCATCCATAATTGCAGCCTGAACTTTTAATCCCGAGTCTTTTATCAGCTTAACAATTTTTTTTGCGTCTTCCTGTTTGATCCCGTTTCTCACAGGAACTTCTTTTTTCATCACTTTACCGCTTTGAAAAGGAACCTTGCTAAGGTCATATATTTCGGCAGCCAACCCTTGTTTCATACTGCGGCTGATGAGCACATCAATTACCTGTTGCAATTTCATTTCACTTTCTGCTTCAACAGCAAGTTTAAATTCTTTTTTATTAAGATCAATCACAACGTGTGATCCTTTAAAATCAAACCTGTTCTTAATTTCCTTTTCAACAGTATTAATGGCATTGTCTAAAGTTTGCAGATCAACTTTACTTACAAGATCAAAAGAAGGCATAGAAGTATATTTTTATAAAAGTAAAAAACCTATCGCACATACACGACAGGTTTTTACAAATCCTTTTTTATTCTAATTTAAATTTAGATCAGTTTGCGTTTTTAACCCTGTTTTGCTCATCATTTGCTCCCCCATTTTTTTTGTTGCTGCCCGCTTTTAGCTTGCCTTTGTTGAAGCGATAAGTAAACGTAAGACTACCGGCACGGCTATCATTAACATCTGTAAAATGTGCATCTACAGTTCCATATTTGCTGTAACCTTTAAAAACTCCACCGGCAAAAATGTCCCGTACATTTAAACGAATGCTTCCTTTGTTTTTTAATATTTGTTTGCTAACACCGGCACTAACCTGGGTTATAGGCTGAATATAAATTACTCCCTCCAACCCCTGGCTGCGATAAAACCCACTTACTTCTGCAGCCCAACCTTTATTAAACTTAAACTGTTGTTGCATCTGAACCATAAAACTTGTTATACCTAGTGAAATTGCTTCCTTATTTACAACACCTTTGAAATGATTATTATAAACATTTGCATAAACATTACCACTCCACCATTTGGTAATAGATTTATTTGCACTAATTGCTAAGCCAACTTGTTTACTGTTTGCTATGTTAGCTTTTTTGATAAAGGTTTCGTTATTTATTTCATTTTGTTCAAGAACGTCTTGTATAATATCAGTTGTACTTGTGTAATTAATTGTGGTAGTTAAAAAGCCATGATAGGTGTGACTCAATTCAATATTATGAGCGAATTGCGGACTTAGATTCGGATTTCCCTGCTGAAATGTGTACCTGTCAAGAAAATGAACAAATGGGTTCATATCCTGGTAATCGGGTCTTTCAATTCTTCTTCCGTAATTTATTACAAACTGGTTTTTTTCATTGGCAGTATACTGCAAGTAAACTGTTGGAAATAATTGGGAATAAGATCTTTTAAATTTTGTTTCTGTATATAGAAATTTATTTTGAGCAGTGTTGAATGTATACCCTTTTGAATTACCATTTGCAGTTGTATTTTCAACTCTTAATCCAAATTGCGAACTCCATTTTTTTCCTAAAGGCCTGCTGTAATTTACATATGCAGCATTAATATTTTCATCATAAATAAAATGATTACTGCGGCCACTGTCTAATACTGAATATCCAACTTTTACACTATCATATACGGCATTATTATCAGTTTTAACGTAGCTTGATTTAATACCTGCTTCAAACTTTGCTCCCTTTTTTAAAGGCAATGTATAATCCATTTTACCGCTATAGATTTTTATATTACTTGGTAATGTGCCACTTAATATATCAGATGGCCGGGTAAGGTTTCCCATATTATCATAATAAGAACTTGTAAGTGGCTGTACATTTGTTGATTTATATTGTATATAATCTAAATCAGCTGTAAGCTCCTGCCCTATTGAATCTAATACAGTGCGGAAATTCACATTACTGCTAAAATTTTTCCACTTTTCATTATTCTCAGTATAGGCTGTTGTTTGTTTTGTTAATACATAATTGGGATCATAAATAAATGTATTGGTAGAACTTTTCCATTGGCCTGGATTATAATATCCGTTTAAAACTGCACCCACAGTTGTTTTTTTAGAGATTGAATAATCAGCTCCAACCTTGGCACTATAAAAATCTCTTTGGTTTTCCATGTTTGATTTTTGATCGAATATGGATTTAATATTTTTTGTTGATGCTTCACGAAAGTTCCTAACGATATATAGCTCTTCACTTCTGCGGTTCTTATTGTAATTAAAATTTGAAAATATATTTATTTTATTATTGCGGTAATTATAGCTAACAGCTTCATTAAAACGTGCAAACTTTCCTTGAGTATAACCACTTGTTATACTTCCATTATATCCAAACAATTTATTCTTTTTAGTTTTAATATTGATCACACCTGCATTACCGGCTGCATCATATTTTGCAGGAGGGTTGGTCATTATTTCAATTTGATCTAGTTGACTTGCGGTCATATTGCGTAACATATTTGCAAGATCAGGACCGCTTAAATAACTGGGACGACCATCAAGATAAATGATAACTCCCTGTTTTCCTTTCAGGCTTATGTTTCCGTCTTTATCAACAGAGATCCCCGGAGATTTTTCCAAAACTTCCAGCGCAGTACTTCCTGTACTTGTTATGGAGGCATCTACATTTACAATAGTCCTGTCAAGCTTTCTTTCAATAAATGGT
This sequence comes from Chitinophagales bacterium, assembly GCA_025353485.1. GTDB lineage: Bacteria > Bacteroidota > Bacteroidia > Chitinophagales > Chitinophagaceae > Ginsengibacter. The sequence goes on along the minus strand of JANXQO010000159.1, from coordinate 4,127 downwards.
CTTTTTACATCAACTGTCACCGCTTGAAGCGTTGTTGTTTGTGCTAAAAGTTTCAAAGTTCCTACAGAAGCATTTGATCCCTCTGTAATAGCAACCGGAGAACTATAAACTTTACGATGGCCAATGGAAGAAGCCATGATTAAGTAATTACCATTTTTTATATTTTCAAAAGAAAAATTTCCTTGTTTGTCGGTTAAAGAAAGCTTTACAAGGCCAGAATCTTTTGCTTTAAGAAGAGAAATAGTAGCAGCATCAATAATTTTTTGATCGCCATCATCTATTATAGTTCCGGTGATTTTGCCATTAGTTTGTGCTATGCCGACTATTGTTAGAAGCGAAAAGAAGGAAGTTAGCAGGGTTAATTTTGTATTCATTTTATTTATTTTTAATACTATGTTTTAAATATTACAACACAAACATAGGTACTTTGTTTAGCATAGTACATATTTATACATAAAAGGTTTAAATTAATATATTTCCTGGAAAATATTTAAGGATAAACGGTAATTGTTAAGAAAAAGTTACAGAGCTTCTAAAAAAAGATTAATTGCGTTTTCTTTTTAAAAGAATGATGATGCTGCCTGTTAAAATCAAAAGCAGCGAAATGAGTTCTGCTTGTGTGGGATGTAGGCCAAATATCGTGTAGGTAGAGTTTACCCGTATCAATTCAATAAAAAATCTTTCAATACCTGTAAAAATTAAGTAAATACCTGAAATAATTCCGGGCATAACTATTTTCTTTCGAATTGTCCAAAGAATTAAAAATAAACTACCACACATTATTATTTCATACAATGAAGTAGGAAAAACCGGTTGAGGAAGGGTACGGCAATATTTGCCCTCGCAATCCGGCAATAGAATTCCATCTTCGTTTACATTATGAGGAAAGGTGTAAGCAAATAACCATCTGGGTAGAAAAGATGGTCCTTTAAAACTTTTGTGCGGTACGTTTTCAATACTATTTGCTTTTCTATCAGTAACGGTACTTATGGTTGAATCCTTATCACGAACTCTGCCTTCAATAAAGTAGGAAGCATTCTCATTTAATTTTTTTTCAAAATCAGCAGAAGTAGCTTCAATAACATGTCCGGGAACATCACTGATATATGCACTGTTATAAATTCCCCAATCGCCATCTCCTGACACCTGGCATCCTATTCTTCCAACAGCATAAGCTATCAAAAGCGCCGGGGCTATTGCATCTGCCATGTGCCAAACATTAATACCTTTTTTTACAACATAGATTGCTATAGTAATCGCAGCACAAATAAGTCCTCCATAAAAGGTAAGTCCGCTTGGCGAAAAAAGATTTGCGATCGGATTTTTTATAAAGCGATCCCAGTTTTCAAAATTATCAAAAAGTTTGGCCCCTAAAATCCCAAAAATAAGAGCAAGCACAATTATATCCCCTACTCTATCATGTGGCCAAATACGTATTATTCTTTCTTCAGGCTTTGGAAGTTTTTGTTTATTCTTTTCACGGTATTTTAAAAATATTAAAAGCGCTGCCAAAATAAGGCCACCAAAAATACTTCCCTGTAATGAAAAAATATAATCCTGCAGGTCAATTCCCTGATCTCTGCTGGCTAAAAAAGCGCCAAACAATTTATACCCGAATACAAAGCCAATAAATCCATTTAGCAGAACATCAATCAGGCTTATAGGTTTGCCAACTGTTATAGTTTCTTCTCTTGGTAATAATAATCCTTGTTTTTCTTTTCTTTTTAATTCTTTTGAAATAAAAAGCGCCCCTACTATAAAGGCAATTGCAACAAATATTCCGAAGGTATAAAATATTTTAAAAGCATTTATCTCAACACCAAACCAATCTTTAATTGCATAATATAAATTAGGATACATATAGCCTTTTTATGAATAAAGCGCAAATTATCGTATATCTATTACAAAAGGCATGTTTAAAAACATGCCTTAAATATTTACAAAAAAAACTCTATTGTTTCTGAATTTTTTGTAAGGCTATTTTTTAAGTATTGCAAAGCTGAAAAAAGGAATGGCCGGTGAAGACCACCGACCTTTACTAAAAAAAGATGAATTGAAAGCTTGTAAAAATAATTATTGTTTTATTAATTTTTGAGTTTCAATTACTTTTCCGTTAATTATCACGTTAACTGTATATAAGCCTGGTGACTGGGAATTTAAATCTTTCAATTGGACGTTATTATATCCACGTGTAATTGTACATTGTATTCTCTTCATTAAACTTCCCGATAAATTGAGTAGCCTAACTTCTGCTGTTCCAGTGGCATCACTTACAAAATTTACACTTAACTTATCCATATATGGATTTGGCATAACCTGAATATTTATTTTAAAAGAATTCATCAATACCATCTTAATATTGCTATATGAAAAGTTCCTATTCATATCAATATGTTTTAAACGATAGTATGCTTCTTTATGAGCAGTTAGCTCAAGGTCACCGTCATTAAAATTATATTTACTTGAAACACCATTAGTAGTTTGTGCACCCATAATTAGCCCTATAGTTTTGAATTCTTTTTGATCAAAACTTCTTTCTATTTCAAAATATTCCTGTGTATTTTGAACATCAGCAAGCCAAGATAAATTCACTTTATTCTTATAAAGTTGTGCATCAAAAGATTTAAAAGTAATTGGTAAAATTGAAAACTTAGCTTCTATCTTCATAAAATATATGCAAGAGTACCTGTTAGTAGATATTGCCCCGGCTGTGCCATTACTGTCAATCTGTGAACCCGTGTAAATTTTGATTTTGACTTATCAACAAAATGATAATCTATCCTTACATCCTCTGAAATAGTATCAATACCTGTTCGGTTATTTACCGGGCCTAAAGCATGTAAATTAACAGAACTAGGATCATCACCATATATGTTATCAATATCACTAACAGCACTAACAGTAAGCAGGCTGGGGACCTGATTCGGAATTTCATAACTTGATTGTCCGTTAACGTCAACAAACTCCCTTACTCTAACATTATCCCCATCAATATCAATCGCAGAAGCATCCATCAATGGAAATTTATAAGATATACCGGAAGTTGTTTTAAATTCCAAACTCCATTTAATATAAGAAGACCCGTAAACTCCGGGGCCACCAACAACTGGCTGCCAGGCATCATAATATCCTAAGGTTGAATCGTCAATATTTACAAGTATTGCTCCATTTACAAGGCTTTCGATCTTAACAAATGCATCTACGCCAGCTATAACATTTGTAAATTTATAAGTTGCATTTTTTTGCCCGTCAATACCTGATACAAGTTGTGGTTGGCTAAATTTCATTTTAGGAGGGGTTGCCTGACCCTGCGAAGAGAAAGAAAAAAAATAAGTAAAAAGGCTAAGTAATATTACGAATTTGCCTGGTAGTGTAAAATTTTTAATCATTTTCCTGAGTTTTGAAATAATTTTTTTAATTTTTTGATATTCACCTATACAAAAGGGTATAAATGGAGTACTAAATAAAACAGTTAAACAATAATTGTTAGGGAAAAACTATGTAAGTGTAGATAAGTAACTATGTGTAGGGAATACAAACCTACAGCGCAGTTTTTAATAATGCAAGTATTTTTACAACTTTTTTTGGTTGGTAAATTTACGGCACTAATTGCAAAAACGCAATTATTTGAAAATACAGGAGAGAGTAAAAAGGAAATAATTTATCAATTAGCAATATTCTTCAAAGGCTTCAATTAGATTATTAGCTATCATTTGAGCTGACCTTCCTTCTATATTGTGCCTTTCAATTAAATGTACCAATTTACCATCTTTAAATAATGCAATAGCAGGAGAAGATGGAGGATAGGGCATTAAATGTTTACGAATACTTTTTACAGCCTCAATATCAAAACCGGCAAAACTGGTTGTTAGTTTATCAGGTTTTTTAGAAGTGTTTGCTATTGCCATTAAAACTCCCGGCCTTGCAGTACCCGCAGAGCATCCACAAACAGAATTTATCATAATCAGGGCAGTGCCTTGTTGTTTTAATGTTTCATCAACATCATTTGCGTTCAATAATTCTTCAAAACCATTTTCGGTTAATTCTTCCTTCATCGGAATCACTATTTCTTCGGGATACATGTTTATATATTTAGAGCTGCAAATTTACACTACTTAACTCTTATT
>JANXQO010000096.1 GCA_025353485.1 Chitinophagales bacterium | reverse complement strand
GGCTTCGCCCGTCCGGATGAGCGTGCCATGATCGGGTCTTGTACGAACAGGAGACCTCGCGATGCCCGGCGCTTTGCAACATTTGTTGGAATTTATAATTAGAATGTTCATCAAAAAGCCTGAAATGGTTTTCAAAATTTTTATTTATTTCAATACGGCTTGAATAATTTGATATGCTGTTGCTATTATGCCTGTAAAGTGACATTGGCTTATTTATGTAATGAATATTTCCTTCCAATGCCAGTAATAAAATCAAAAATCCATCACCTGAAAATGCACCTGCATACCAATCCGGGAAAGGCTTTAGCATGCTTCTGCGAAATACTAATGCAGACGAGTGAATAAAATGGGTTTGTAAATAATCGATTAATTTAAAAGTAGTATGAAATATTTTTTTTTGCGTTGCTATGCCGGAATACAAATAACATTTCTTGTTTTTATCCTGCACTGTAGTGTTGTGAGAGGAAATTGCATAGTCATTATTGGCCTCTAAAAAATCTACCTGCTGTTGTAATTTTAAATTATCAGTCCAGTAGTCATCTCCGTCAAGGTAAGCAATGTATTTGCCGGTTGCAGCATTTAATAACTCAATAAAATTTTTTGCCGGACCAACATTTTTTTCTCTTATAATTGGCTTTATTTTCTCTGGAAATTTATCAGCGTAGTATTTTATTTTTTCTTTGGTACCGTCTTTACTGCAATCATCGGCAATAATAATTTCAAAATTAAAATCAGTATGCTGCATCAGTATGCTTTCAATAGCCTGGTTAATATAATCAGAATGGTTATATGTTATTAAACAGCAGCTTACTAATGGAGTCATTTATTTTCTTTTTTACAAACCAGGTAAATACTGGCACATAAATCAGGATAAGCCATACCCAGTTTATAGCAACCATCTAAAAATGCCTGTGTTAAAATTTTAGTATTTATCAATTTATCAAATTGAAAATTAGCTAAAGGTTTAAAAAATATTCCACCCCTGTTTGTTACGGTAAGCCCCGTGTGTGTAACTTCTTCTTCCAATGTATCAAGCGAATATGTTTTACGGTGGCCATGTTCCTTTTCTGAAAGTGTAACTGCAGCATTGTGAGAGATAAGCCCCATTTTAACTGCTATTTGCCTGGAAGGTGCATTGGCATTAGGACATACAAGATATAATGCACCATCATCTGATAACCAACTGCTAACTTTCTGTAAAACTTCTTTTGGATTATCCAGATGCTCAAGCGTATGCATTAAAAAAATGTAATCAAATTTCTCTTTGGAAGAATACGCTTCAAAAGTGGAGCAAACAAATTTTACTTTTTTACTTACCCGTTTTTTTGTGTACGCCACCAATTCATCAGAGGCTTCTATAACCGTGATATTATCAAAATACGTGGTTAATATTTCAGTAAATTCTCCTTTAAAGCACCCCATTTCCAGCGCCCTGCTTTTATTATTTTTAATATAAGGAGTAAAGGTTTGCATCATATATCTGCGCATAAGATTATCAAAGTGGTATGCATATTTATGGTCAGATGTATCCTTGTATTCTTTATTGTAGTCTCTTTTTTGTTTCATTTTCTTTAATTAGTTCAGTTATTCATTTTTTTTATTTCATGTCTCATAATAAGTAAATCATTCTTATTTTCAAATAATGTAAAACCATTTTTTTTATACAGATTGATTGCGGGTTTATTTAACTTAAATACTTCTAACATAATTTCTTTAAAGTTATTTTGTATTGCATACTTAATGCACATTCTTAATAAGTGAGATGCAACGCCTTTGCCACCATAATTATTTAGAACACTTACATTAGTTATAAACCCGGTTTCATTTTTTTTATCATTAAAGTAAGCGGCTATTAAACCTGCAAGAGATTCATCTTCCCATGCTTCAAAAGTTACAGATTGTGCAAATAATTTTTCAGCATATTCATTAATATTCACCTTGTTATCTAACGGAGGAATGAAATCATTATTACATTGTTTTAAGTGCAAATATATCTGCTCTTTAGTGGCGGTTTTTATTTTATAATGCGGGTTTAAAACTATCATAAATGTTTACAATATATCAAGCTTCTAAAACTGCAAGTCCAAATCCATAACGCCCAAATTCATTTCCATTATACAATAAATATATTTTGTCATCGCAATTAAATACATGTGGATAGCATAACATATCTGAGTCCCATCCATTATTTGAAACGTCTATCCCGCCGTTTTCATCATCTCTTTGCCAATTAATTAAATCTGTTGAAAATGCATAACCAATTCTATAGCCCCTGCTTTTGTCTTTTCTAAAACCTGTTGCTTCCCTGTAACAAAAAAACATATGGTATTTATTGTTATGATCAATTACTGTAGGCAATGCCTGACATTCATCAGCATTTAGTTTATCTGAAATAATTTGTATGCTGTCTCTATCCCATTTAACTCCATCAGATGATATTGCATGTGCAATTTTATAAACTCTTGCAGGAGATGGCTCGTTTGGCTGGCTGCTCCATTTGGTACCATAGATGTACCACATGTGGTAAGTATTATTAAGCACTTTTACAAATGCATCTCCTACCAAAAATGGTTCATTTATTGAAGAACTCATTATTGGCCCCTCCCCATTTTTTTTAAAAGTTAATCCGTTGTCATAACTAATAGCTAAACCGATGGAAGTCTCTACAGATACCGATATCCGCCTGCTCCATCCGCAGGTATAGGCAGATATTTTATCACCATTACGTAACAGATTTATAGGAAAAATTCCATGTTCATCAAAGCAGCCTAAATTGCCTAACTCAATAACTGTTTCTTTAGAGACATTAATAATTTTTGTAAAAGTTTTATTCATATCAATAAAAGAAATATGACTTAAATACTTTCCGATGCTATCTTTTTTTCTTGTTGAGAAATAAATTCTTATAAAATTATCAAATACAAGTGTTTGAGGAGATTGAGCAAATTCGCAACAATCATCAGACAATGTATGTTGAGTGGGATTAAATATTTTTCCCAGTTTTCTCCATTTCATATTCTCTGTTTGTACATTAATTTTCTGCCTGTGCTAATCCAAACCCAAATCTGCCAACCTGGTTGCCGAGATACATCATATAAATATTTCCGTCAAGCTCAAAAACATGCGGATAGCTGATCATTTCAGAATCCCATCCTTCATCAGAAATATCTATACCTGCTTTGCTGTCATCTCTAATCCAGTTTATCATATCATTGGAAGAAGCATATCCAATGCGATAACCATTTTGTTTACCCCTATAATTGGTGCTGTACCTGTAACAAAAAAACATGTGATATTTTTCTTTATAATAAAAAACATCCGGGCTTGCCTGGCATTCATTTTCTTCAAGCTTTGTTTTAATAATATCTTTATTAAATTTTATCCAATTGATGCCATCTTGTGATGATGCCATCCGGATTTTGTATACCGGTTCAGGCTTGCCATTATCAATTATCCATTTTTTTCCTGCTATATACCACAAATACCAACTATCATCAAACCTCCTGATTTTAGGGCCGCTTAATATAAATGGTTCATCTATATCATACGATAACACTGGCCCATTGCCGGTTTTAGAAAAAGTTTCTCCATTATCGTGACTTACTGCATAGCCAATTGCTACATTAAATGGTACTGATTCACATCTCGTCCAGCCGCCATAATAAGCTAATACTTTAGTTCCGTTTCTTATTACTGAAGTGGGATACGTTCCAAATTCATCAAAGGTTCCTAATTCTCCTAATTTTAAAATTGGCTTTTTTGCAATATTTATTATTTCAAATAAATTGCTTTTGTTTAAATCAACAAAAGCTGAATAACTAACATATTGGCCTTTTACATCTGCAAGTGGGCGGCAGGAGAAATAAACGCGGATAAATTTTTCAAATATTAAAACGGATGGTGCCTGTGCAAACTCATTCATCCAGGGTATATTTTCTATTTCCTGCGGATTAAATATTCTTCCCAACTTCTTCCATTTAAACATCTTACCAGTATTTTTTTAAATCAATGTAAATGAGGTTAGATAATCTTTAATTTTTTCTTTGGAATTAAACATCATTACATCAATGATTGATAAGTTAGCAATAAATTCATTTTTAAATTGCGGATAATGTATCGAATCTGTTTTAAGAAATTTTAATTTGACATTAGCCTTTAAGAAATTTTCTTTTATATACAAATCTAAACCGCCAATTGCATTTATGTATAGGGATGAATTAAGTATCTTATTGATCTCAATTACTTTTTTTTCTCCCTTTACATCTGCATCAATATTTAAATTAGATGAAATTACAAACTCAGTTTTAATATCGGCATAATCACAAATTTTAGTTACTGCATTAAAAATAAATTCAAAAAGATTATCGTTATCAAAGTCAAGGCACTCTTCAATTACCGGATAGGCAATATTAAACTGCGGGCTTTTTGAATATGCACTGCTGATCTGATTCTTTATTTTTTTTTTATAATCAGGGTAATTTTTTGCCAGAAACCTTTTATTAACATGCAGGAAATCTGAATCATTTTTTATCGGTATGGTAAATAAATGATCGGCGCCATTCATTAAAATCCTATTCCTATTTATCCAACCTTTTTTAGTGTATTCTATTTCATCATAAACAACAAATTTATCAACTGCATTAATAAGCTGGAAATAGCCAATGTAGGGAAAAAGATATGGCTGCATAATAGCTATTGTCATTTAACGGCACGTTTTAATAAGGTCACAAATTTTACTTACATCTTCTTCCGTTAGGTCATAATACATAGGCAGGGCCAATACTCTGGAGCTTATAGATTCAGAAACCGGGCAAGCTTCTCCCTTGTATTGCGGCAAATTATTTAGCGACGGATAAAAATATCTTCTTGTATTTATTTCATTTTTTTGCAGCAAAGATTTTGTTATAAGCATTTTTTCTTCATTCTCAAATACTACAGGGTAATAGCAGTAATTATATACCGTACCTGCAATTGAGTCAGGCCTCTGTAAATTAACATCTCTTAAAAGCTTATCATACAGGGCTGTAATTTTTTTTCTCTTCCCGATAAATTTTTTCATCATTGGCAAAAGGCACAACCCCATAGCTGCATGAAATTCAGAATTTTTTCCATTGATGCCGATTGAGAAATATTTATCTCCAATATGGCCAAATTGCCTGTACAGCATCATTTTTTCTGCCACTTCATCATCATTGGTAATTACTGCTCCGCCTTCTACGGTGTGAAAAAGTTTTGTTGCATGAAAGCTGCAGGTAGATACATCTCCGAAGGAAAGTACTTTTTTATTATTAAGCGTAGTTGCGAAAGCATGAGCACCGTCGTAAATTATTTTTAAATTATATCCTGCTGCAATTTTTTTAATGGCATCCACATCACAAGGATTTCCATAAACGTGCGTTGCCAATATTGCAGAAGTTTTTTTATTTATAAGAGGAATAATTTTATCCGGGTTAATATTAAAATCGCTATCATTAATATCTGCAAAAACCGGTGTACATCCTTCCCATAAAATTGAATTTGTTGTAGCAACGTAGGAAAAAGGAGTAGTGATAATTTCTCCTGTAAGGTTTAATGCTTTAATAGCAATTTGAAGTGCTATAGTGCCGTTATTAGTATAAATTAAATGCTTAACACCCAAATATTTTTTTAATTTTTCTTCCAGTTCATTCACCATCGGCCCATGATTAGTAAGCCAGCCCGATGCCCATATTTTTTTTAAATATTTTTCATATTCTTTATAAGCCGGTAAGTATGCTTTGGTTACTGTTATCATTTTTTACTTTGTAGCAGCTATACTGTTATAGGTTTAATTCCTTTAACTACTGCGGCTTTCCCATTATCATACATTATTTCTCCTCCCCAAACGTTTTTCATATTATATTTTCTGAACCAGTTAGCAACCGTATTTATTTTTTGAGGCTGATCATACTCTGGTGAAAACATATCAAAAGTATCAAGCACACATAAATCCCGCAGTTGCCGGTAGGGTAAGTTTTTGGGCATAGTACCATCAATGTCGCAAAGAGGTAAAAATCGGTTTAGCGAATTCAGTTTTATTTTTGATAAAAATCCCGATGCTTTTATCATCCAGTCAATATTGTTATCTATTTTCTTATATAGTTTTTCATGATCCATTTTTTTTGTGAAACGGCGGAGTAAATATTTTGCCTGTAATTTGGTCCACCAGCCTTTTATCGGGTAAAAGTCAACAATTAATTCACCCCCTGGCTTTGTCATATCAATTAATGCTTTTACTGATCTTTCAACATCGGGTGTATGCTGTAAAACGCCAAGGCAAATTACTTTATCAAACTGTGCAGGTGCAAATGGCAATTCGTATATGCTGGCCTGGAATAATTTTAACCTCTTGTTTGGCCCGTTATTTTTATAATTGGTTTCAACAGCGTTCGAATAATCCACGCTGTATAATTCTGCCTGGGTAAAATCTAATATTATCTGTGTAAATCTCCCGGCGCCGGAACCCACTTCCAGCACGGTTTTTCCCGTAAGGTCATCTTTGTCCCATGCTGTTTCTGCAAAAAACCTGTTTTTAGAAATGTTGAGGTTAGTGCTTTTATCAATTTGGGTTGTCACAAAACGGTTCCATTGAAAACCAAAATTTTCTGTGTAGTTATTATCGGTAACAACACGATAAGCGCCGTTTACTAAAGGAAATAATATCCTGTCATTTTCTTTTAGTCCATCATCAGATGCTGTAAGAGGAAATTGAGTATACGGATTTATAAATTCAATACTCATTATGCAAAGTTTCTTTTTCTTTGGAAGAGATAAAAATACAGTATCATTTTGGATGTTTAAATTTTATGCCCTGTTTTGTTATAGAATTAGTACAATATATTACGAGTAGCAACGTAATTTATTGTATAAATAAATAATACAGTCTTTTTTTCTTTACCATTGCATATGCAGATATTGACAACATATGATTTTGTACTGCTACCTGTTTATCTTTTTATTTTTTATTTGGTTGTAAGAAAAAAATCAAAAAAATATGAAGAGGCAGGCCTTAGGAAATTTTTTATTACTACTTTTATTTTGAGAATGGCAGGGTCTGTTGGTTATTGCCTGCTTTTGCAATATTATTATGGATATGGCGATTCATTTGGATTTTACCTTGGTGGTAATGTAATATCTGATATGATACAACATGATATTTCTTCAGTTAAATATTTATTTGCTCCCGCCAAAGAGATAGTTGCAGCTGCAAAAGCCATGGGTTTTGGCGATGATATCCCGGTTAGCATGCCCAACGATTCAAATGCCTTTATAATGAAACTGTCTGCCGTATTATCTTTTTTTACTTTTAATAAATACATGCTTATCTCGGTTTGCTTTGGTTTCTTTTCATTTATTGGGATATGGAAACTGTTTTATGTTTTTTATCAATTAAACGAAAAGAAGAATGTAAAACTGCTTGTATTTTTTGTTTTGTATTTTCCTTCGCTTTGGTTTTGGGGCAGTGGCTTATTAAAAGAACCGGTTTGCGTAGGAGTTTTAGGAATCATTATTTACCTTTTCTATAAAAATTTTATTGAGAAAAAATTTTCTTTCAGAGACATGACCGCTTTACTTTTCCTCCTAATCATTCTCACTATTATAAAAAATTACATTACAGTTATCCTGCTGGTAAGTTTTTTTGTTGCAGTGGTCTATAACGCCATAAAGAAAATTAAACTTGTGATATTTAGAATTATGATCATTGCCATTGTATCAATCATAATCATTTTCTCTTTGATTACATTTGATGTGCAACCTTATATAAAGGCTTTTGTAGATGATACAGTTAGCCAGATACAATTATTTCAAAAGGGATATCAAAGTGTACAGGAGATGGATGATGTTGGTAGTAAAGCAACTTTTGGTATTTCCAACATTGACCCTACATTGGAAAGTATTTTGATAAACAGCCCCGGTGTAATTGGCACATGCCTGTTTCGCCCATTTGTTTGGGAATCACAAAAGGTAATTATATTTTTTGCTTCCCTTGAAGCGTTGCTTACATTGTTTATGACAGTGTATGTAATTGGTAAGACAAAAGTGCTTTGGTTTTTTAAATACATTTTTACAGATGCTGTTCTATTATTCTGTTTGATTTTTTCCATTTTATTTGCTTTAGTGATCGGTTACACCACTTTTAATTTTGGTACTATGATCCGGTATAAAATAATCTTTTTGCCTTTTTACTTTTTTATGCTGATAGAGATATATGGAAGATACCAGGCTGTACATCGCAAACAAAATACTACCTGACAGAACTTCTATAAACATCAACAGTTTCTTTAGCAGTTTTGCTCCAGGAGAATTTTTTCAATTGCTCATTTCCTGCTTCAATTAATTCAGCTGATGCCGAAGGCTCATTATAAAACCTGATAATTGCCATGGAAATATTCTTCGGGTTATATGGATCAAAATAAAGGGCTGCATTACCCGCAACTTCTGGTAATGATGTGGTGTTAGAACACAATACCGGTGTTTGATAATAAAAGGCTTCTAAAATTGGCAAGCCAAAACCTTCGGATAAAGATGGTAGAATGTAACAATCCGCATTTTTAAAATATTCTGCAACGGATGCGTTGGGTAAATATCCTGTAAAAAAAACCCGTTTCCCGTTCTTGTTTATCTCATTAAAAATTGTAAGATCATCTTCTTTAATATTTTTTCCGCTGCCACTAATTGCAAGCTTTTTATTAGCCGGGATATAATTGAGAGATAATAGGAAAGCTTTTAATAATCCCGAAATGTTTTTATGAATTCTAAAGGTTCCTAAGTAAAAAATATAATCACCATGCGGCGGTTCAATAAATACATCTGTATTATTGTACTCAGGTTGTTTCACATGTTCCCATCCTTCATAAATAACTTTTATTTTGTTACTGTATTTTTCATCAAGATTATACCATTTTATTAATTCGTTTTTGGTAGAATTTGAAATTGCAATTATTGCTTTTGTTCTTTTTATACTGTTGCCAATAACTTTGTTCATATACGCAGTGGCAAGATTGAAAGTGTATTTAGGATTGTCAAAAAAACGTTTGAAAGTTATGTCATGGATTGTAATTATTCCGTTATTTAAAATAAAGGGATAATTGTTGGAAGTTATGTGAACAACGTCAAATTTTTTTCTATATTTTAAAAAAAACCAAAACATATCCCAATCTCTTTTTGGCCCGATGGGGGCAATGCTTTTTTCAAGTACTTCAAAATTTTCCGCTCTTATAAAAGAAGTGAATTCATCTCTCTTAAGGCCTTTATTTATAAGAATGGTGTATTCAAATTCATCAAAGCTTTCAGCAGGCAAATATTTAATGAGGTTGATAATATAATTTGATAATCCATCAACAAGTGGAGTGACAGTTGTGGCATCAATTAAAATTTTTTTCTTCACTTCTTTATAATGGTTATTGAAAAATTAATTTTTTATAGGATTCCAACATTTTTTTGTTGGAAAAATTTTCTTTAGCATACACAAAACCATTCATTCCTATCGCATCCCGAAAATCCTTATTATTTATATATTTAAGAATGCCATCCGCCATTGACTGGATATTTTTAACAGGAACAAGACTGCCGGTTTTATTTTCTATAATCATATTATCTATTCCCGGCACATTTGAGGCAATAATAGGTAAACCACATGCCATTGCCTGCATTATAGCAGTGCTCATCGTTTCGCCAAATGAGGCATGAACATATATAGTGAGGTTTTGTAGAAATTTTACAAGATCATTTTCCTCCAACATTCCTGAAAATTCAACATCACTTTCAATTTTAAGTTTTTGAGATAATTCCATTAAATCAGACTTACAATTTCCATCTCCGGCTATAATTAATTTAAGATCATATCCCCGGGCTTTTAGTATTGCAAATGCATGCAATAGTGTTATATGATCTTTATTATCGGTAAGCCTGCTTTGCATACCAATAATAACCTGGGTATTGGCGGTATTTTTATGGGGATGAAATTTTGTAAGATCAATACCATTGGGTATAACAAAAGCCTTATGTTTTTTATAAACC